>JACDBS010000224.1 GCA_013694795.1 Chloroflexota bacterium
TGGCCTCATCGGGCACCGGACCTACTGCGGCCGCAATTACGCGGAGCCGGTCGAGCAGCGCGAGCTTGAAGGGCTCAACCAGGTGTGCTCCGACTGCACGGCCCAGGTGACGCAGCGCCACTGAGGGCTGCTGAAGGCTCGTAGGCGCAACAATCGCCCCGGCGGCGAGCCGGAGCGACTGATGTTGACCGCGCGCGCGGGGCCGGCGGGTACGCCGACCGGCCGCGGTGCGCGGCCTGCGTATCGGTTAGGCGGAGACGGGAACGCCGTGGAAGAGGGCCAGGTCACCGATGTCGGTGTTCACCAGCCGGACGCGGTCCGAGACGTTCTGCTGGACCCAGGTGGCGGCCATGCTGACCGACTTCTGAGCCGCTTCGCGAGTCTCCCAGATGCTGATCGCGACAACCTTGATGTTGCCGGCGTCGACCAATCCGTAATTCACGAAGCCATGCTCCTTCTCGAACATCGGCAGGATGCCCTTTTCGGCAATGCCGGTCAGCTCGTTGAAGGTGCCGTTGATCAGGCGCTCGGCGACGTCCACGCGCGCGATGGTCGTCCGCTGGCTGTCGCCGGCGCGCCGGCCGTCACGCCCCCGCCGGTCGGGAACACGACGCTGGTCGTCATCGCGACCGATGCCGCGCTGGACCGCGCGCAATGCCGCAGGCTGGCCGAGGCTGGGCACGTTGGGCTGGCCCGTGGGATCCGCCCCGTGCACACGAAGTTCGACGGCGACGTCGTCTTCGCGCTCAGCACTGGAGATGGGAGCCGGGCCACGGCCGAGCTGCTCTTCGCCGTGAGCGAAGCTGCCATCGACGCCATCGGCGAGGCGATCGAGCGCAGCGTCGCCGGTTAGTCCGCGGGACGCTCGCCGTTGGCGAGCTCGGCCTCGAAGGCGCGGAGCTCGTCGCCGCTGATCTTGTAGACATGCTCATCGGCGGGGTAGGCGCCTGAGCGGACCTCGGCGGCGAAGGCCTCCAGGCCGCGGCGGATCTCGCCGGCCACATCCGCGTAGCGCTTCACGAATCGAGGCGCCACGCCCTCGTTGATCCCGAGCAGGTCATGCCAGACGAGCACCTGCCCGTCGCACCCGCCACCGGCGCCGATCCCGATGGTCGGGATGCTCAGCGCCTCCGTCACATGGGCGCCGATTCGCGCCGGGACCGACTCGAGGACCAGGGAGAAGCAGCCGGCATCCTCGAGCTCGCGTGCATCGGCCAGAAGGCGACCGGCGGTGGCTGCCGTTCGCCCCTGCGCCTTCATGCCGCCCAGCATGGTGGCCGACTGCGGCGTGAGGCCCAGGTGGCCCATGACCGGGATCCCGGCGCCGACGATCGCTCGCACGCGCGAAGTCATCGGTCCGGCGCCTTCCAGCTTCACCGCATCGGCGCCGGCCTTCACCAGGCGGACGGCATTGGCGACTGCGTCAGCGTCGGATGCCTGGAAGGAGCCGAACGGCATGTCGCCGATGACCAGCGCCCGCGGTTTGGCGCGCGCAACAGCGGAGGTCAGCATGGCCGCCTCGTCCATGGTCACCGGAACGGTGCTCTCGTAACCGAGCACGTTATTGCCCGCCGAGTCACCGACGAGGATGAGGTCGATGCCCGCCTCGGACGCCAACCGCGCCGAGGGCTGGTCGTAGGCCGTGACCATCACGATCTTCGTGCTGGCGCGCTTCAGAGCGGCAATGTCGTGCAGTGCCATCGGCTCGCGGAGCTCGGTCATGCGCGAAGCGTCCCCCGGGGAAGGTCGGTTGTCAACGAGCGCTCCTACTGCGGGAGATCGCCGCACGTGGGGTACCCGTCCGGAGTGCGTGGCGAAACGACGACGGTGTACCAGCCGTCGTCCGTCCGGACGGATCCGTAGCTGATGGCACTCGGCGAGAACGGCTGCCCGCCCGCAGTCAGCACCGCCCCGAGCGACGCGGCCTCCTCGGGCGTCAGATATCCGCAACGACCGCGCTCGACAGGCTCGCCGAACACCTCGATCGAGGAACCCAGCGGGCCGGTTTCGGTGAGCACCGGCAGATCTGTACCGGTCGGGCCAACTTCCTGCCATGTCCACACCAGGAAACTGTCGGTGGCGTACGCGTGCGCAGCCGATGCCCAGGCTTCCGCACCCAGGAAGGTGCCGCCTTTCATCAGCTGTCGTGCGAGCAGGTCGAGCGACCTGCGTTCCGGGGCCGGCAGGTAATACGTGCTCTCCTCCGGCTCCCCGAACCAGCTCACCGACGTGACGACGACGGGACCTGAGCCGCTGGCGGCGGCGAACCTATAGACGCAGAGTCCGTGGCCGGGTGGGTCGTCAGCGCCCGGTCTCCGCTCGGGCCAGTACTCGGCGCTGCGCTGGAGCTCGGGTCGCTCCAGGGTGGCTGCGAGCGCTTGCTCCAGCCCTGCATCGGTGAGCTGTCGGACCTGCCAACCGCCATCGGCCCATCCATCACCACCGGCGACCACCACACGCCCGTCGCTCATCAGCGTAAAGGCCGGCGGGACGAGCGGCGGGGTTACGTCGCAGCCGTACGAAAACCGGAACAGCGCCTCCGCCGCGGCAGCGTCCGCAGCCGACACGATCCAAGGGTCCGACTCGTCGCCGGCGGCTAGCCAACCCCGTCCCGCCGAACCATCGACCTCATACCAGGTGTACCCGTCGCTCTCGATCGGTCCGCCGGTCACGCGAGCCATGTCACCGCGGACGAGCGATCCGGTGATCGTGCCAGCCGTCCCGGCGGACGTGCGAAGCCGGACCTCGTCGGCGGCAACCTGTACCGTTGTTCCGACCGCAAGACCCGTGGGCGCGGCGCCACGCTGGGACGCTGCCGGATCCTCGGAGGCCGAGACCGATGCCGTGGGCATGAACGTCGCTGTCGGACCTACCGGCTCAGTGCCGGCGCTGCACGAAGTCAACACGGTCACCGCGGTCGCGGTCACCAGGATTCGTACGAGGAGAGAGGGCTGGCGCATCGTACTGAAACTATCCGCCGGTCACTGCGGATCAACTGCGGGATGCTTCACATCACGACAACGGAATGTTGTCGATCAGCCGTGTGCCACCCACCCGGACCGCCGCGGCCAGGGTCGGCACCGCGAAATCGGCGAGCGCCACGTAGTCCACGGTGAAGCCGCGCTCCGCCTCGAGGGCTGACCGTGCGACAGCCACCGGATCACCACCGGACCGATGCGCCGCGGCGCCGGCCGCCAGCGCTCGGGGCAGCGCCAGGGCGATGGCGCGCTCGGCCGGCGAGAGGAACACGTTGCGGGATGACAGAGCAAGGCCGTCGGTGTCACGAACGGTCGGCTGCGCCACGACTTCGATTGGCAGATTCAGATCCGCGACCAGGCG
>JACDBS010000232.1 GCA_013694795.1 Chloroflexota bacterium
CAGATCGGCCTCTCGATACGACGCGATGGCCGCCTCCACGTCGCCATCGCGCACCTGCTGCTCGGCCATGCTGCGCCAGCCCAGCCAGGCGCTGCGGCCGCCTGCGCTGGCCGCGGCCTGCCAGGCCGTCAGTGCCCCGGGCTCGTCATCGGTCCGGTAGCGGGCGGTTCCAATGAGCAGCCATGCCTCGCCGGCAAGCTCCGCGTCGGGATGTCCAGTCAACGAGGCGAGGATCCGCACCGCGGCCTCGGGGTCACCGCCGTCGAGAAGCCGTCGGCCCTCCTCCAGGCGCAGGGTCGCTTCGTCAGCCATTCATCGGGGGATTATGGGGTGACACGCGAACGACCGCCGAGAATTGGCACCTCGGCGGTCGTTGCGTTGCCCCTGGCAAGGGCGCTCCCGGCGCGAGCCGGGGCATGAATGGCTCGGGCTTACTTCGCTCGGCGCAGGAAGTCGAGCACGTCGTCGTAGCGGAATCGCCGGTCGCCGCGCTTGCAGACACGGAAGAACGGGAGCTCGCCGCGGTCACCCAGGCGCTTGACGGTGTTCACATGCAGGTGCAGCATCTCGGCGACCTCGGCCGCCGTGAGCAGCTTGCCGACCTCGTTCATCATCATCGGTCTGCTTCTCATTTCTCGTGGTTCGGGCACTTCGCACCCCGCAGGTGCGGTGGATTCGGCTGGTGGTCGGATAGTAAGGTTGCGGTGCCCTGGCGCCGCCCGGTACGTTCGGGCCAGTGCCAGGAGTACTTTCCGTCGATGCCCCCTGATTCCATCCCCGAGTCCGTGCGGCGCCTGCTCGCCGAACGCCGCGCCGCCCGCGAGGCGCACGACTGGCCGCGGGCCGATGCGCTGCGCGACCAAATCGCGGCCATGGGTTGGGAGGTGCAGGACGGCAGGGGCAGATCGACCGCGCGCCCGATCCTGGCGCCGAGGCCCCCCGCTGACGTCGACGTCTCACTCCTCGGAGACCCAGCGTCGGCCGCAGTCTCGATCCAGCTGGCGGCGGAAGATCACGCGGACGATCTCTTGCGCTGCCTGCGGGGCCTGGCCACGCACCCGCCGTCGACCACGTGGGAGCTTGTCGTCGTCGACAACGGCGCGCGCTTTGAGCTCAGCGAGCAGCTCGACCTGGTCCAACTGCCGCTCGAGCCGATCATCGTGCGCAGCCCCGACCGTCTCGGCTGGGCCGACGCTCGGACGCTCGGGCTACGGCGCTCGCGGGGCGAGGTGACCGTGCTGCTCGACACGTCGCTCGAGCCGACCGGCGACTTCGTCACGCCACTGCTGGCGGCCTTCGAGGATCCGGGCGTCGGGATCGCGGGCGGATGGGGCGTGACCAGCCGCAACGGCCGCCAGTTCGACGACGCGCCACCCGGCGAGGTCGACGCGGTCGAGGGCTACTGCCTGGCCATCCGGCGCGAGGCGCTGCGCGCGGTGGGCGGCTTCGATCGTCACTTCCGCTTCTATCGCAACGCCGACCTGGATCTCAGCTTCGCCGTGCGCGCCGCGGGCTGGCGAGCGCTGCGCACCGAGCCGCTGCCCTTGCAGCTCCACGAGCACCGCGGCTGGACGTCGGTTCCCGAGGCCGAGCGTGATCGGCTCAGCAAGCGGAATTTCTACCGATTCGTCAAGCACTGGGGCGACCGCCGCGACCTGCTGCTGGACTCCGACCAATGACGTCGCATCGGGTCGTGGTGGTCCCCGGGCTGCGCCGGCTGGGTTCGTTGGCGATCAACGACTGGCTGGCGATCACGATCGGCGGCACCATCTTCACCTGGCGTGCGCTGACCGATGCGGAGCTGGAGCACGAGCTCGAGCATGTGCGCCAATGGCATCGCCATGGCCCCCTCTTCCCCGCCGTCTACCTCACCGAGTCGCTGCGCACGCGACGGGCTGGCAAGCGCTGGTACCACGACAACAGGTTCGAGCATGACGCGCGCAAAGCGGCATCGCGCCTGGAGCGACGTTAGCCGCGGTGGCCCTCGACGCAGGTGCAGCCGGCGGGACCGACGATCGCCGCGTGCCGCGTGCCGGGCGGAAGCTCGAAGCCCTCGCCGGCCGACAACTCGACCGCCGCCTCGTCGCTGCCGACCAGGAACGTGATCGAGCCCTCGGCGCAGACCAACAGCTTCGCGTAGCCGTGCTCATGCGCTGCATAGCGGTCTCCCGGACCGTTACCCCACGTCATCGGCTCCACTCCGGACTCGCGTAGGCGCGCCTGCGCCGCCCCCACGCTCGGCGCCGCAAGGTGGCCCCCCGGCAGTGGCCGCAGGGGCGACGGCAGCTCGGCCGCGGTCACCGCACCAGCAGGGCGCCGCGCTGGACGTGGACGTCACCCTCCAGGCGCGTCACCGACACGATCCGGTCGAGCGGCAGCAGCCACGGCCGGATCTCGGTCTGGTAAAGCCCGCCGGGATCCATGGCTTCGAGTCTGGGCTCCAGGAATGTCTCGATGGCCTCGCGAACGCCGGTCAGATCCAGCCACGTCACGCCGGTATTGCTGGCGCCGCCGAACGCATCGACCGACTCTCTGAAGCGCGCGACCGATGCGAGCGCATCGGCCGAGTCGAGGTCGAGCACACGGCCCACGAAAGAGTCGCCCAGGCCGATGATGGCGCGGTCATTGGTGACGGCGTATTGCACCACCAGCGCGGTCGGGATCGGCAGCATCGGGTCGGGCGTGGCGTTCGGAACGTCCCACCGGATGGTCGTCACACTGGTCGAGCCGACCTCGCTCTCCTCTACGCTGATTCCCATCGACGGGTCCAGCGCGGCAAGGCTGGCGAAGGTGCCGAGCTGCCCCAGGCGTCGCTCCGCGGCCGCCATGTCGTTCGGGACAAGCAGCATGCCCCCAAACGGCTGGCTGCCGTCGAAGCCGAAGGCCATCGCACCATCGTCGATCCAGCTCACCAGCTCCTCGAGGTCGGCTCCGAGCACCGCCTCGACCATGGCCACCTGCTCGGCACCATCCGGCACGCTGGCCACGGCATCCTTCATCGGCGTGATGACGGCCGCGAGGGTCGTGCCCAGGTTTCCGGCCTCGGCGTAGTAGAGGGTATCGGCGGGCACCTCGGCCGCCAGCCCACGGTCGGCGTTCTCTACCCCGAACGGACCCGTCGGCGGATCGGTCACCAGGTCGACGGCCAGTCGATCACCGCCGGCGGTGACTGCCATCGCGCCACGCAGCGGCTGATGCTCGAGCAGTGCTCCGAAAGCCTCGGCCAATGCCGGGGACTCGCTTGCCCCGTGCGAGATCGCTGCCGACACGAGGTCACTGAAGTCGTAGATGCCGAACGCCAGCCAGTCGGCCGGCATCGCATCGGTCAGGCGCGTGATCTCGCCGACTTCGGCCATGGTGGTGGAGCCGCTGTTGTGCGCGTCGAGCGCGGTGATGATGTCGTCAGCGCTCGGCGCGAGAAGCAGTTGGTCATCGGTCAGCGCATAGGCTCCGTCGGCTTCAGTGATGCGGATGGTGACGCCGCCATGCGTCTGCTCGGTGAAGGTCGGTGCAGGATCGGCCTCCGCGGTGAGGCGCGCGATCGACGCATCCGCGGCGGCGGCATCGGTCACGCCCAGCATGACCACCATCGGCGGCGTCAGGCTGTCGCCGGTGGAAGCCGCCAGCTCGTCGAGCGGGATCTCCAGGACCGCCAGGCCGATACGTCCGTCGAACCATGGCGCGACATCGGTTGACCAGCTCACGGCGATGCCCTCGGCGGCCAACATCTCGTCAACGCGCTCGCCCATCTGCTCGTACAGCGGACGGCGGAGGTCGACGCCCTCGATGGCCGGGAAGTGGCCGAGGAGCTCGCGCAGGGCGCCATCCTGAGCGGCGGACGGGTCTAGCCGCATCTCGAAATACAGCGGCGCGCTGGCCGGGACGTACGAGGCGCCGGCGCCCACCCCGGCTGTGCGCGTGGCGATCAGGAAACTCCCGGCGGCGACGCCGATGGCGACGGCGAGCACGCCCACGACGCCGATGACGGCGAGGCGCCATGCGGACAGCCCTGACGCCGGCTGGATGGATGCGGTCACGGAGCTCGGTTCTCCCA
>JACDBS010000151.1 GCA_013694795.1 Chloroflexota bacterium
CGGCCGCCACCAGGTCCGCGCCGTAGTCGCCGGGCGCTTGCAGGATGGCCAGCGACGTCGGCTCGACCACCGCGACCAGCTGGGCAGCGGCCGCGTGGGCCGCGTCGGCCAGCTCCTGCATCGGCTCGATCTGCCCGTAGAAGTTTGGCTGCGCGGCCACCAGGCAGGCGACGTCGTCGGCCAGCGCGGCGGCTGCCGCCGCTGGATCGGTCGTGCCGCTGCCTCCATCGGCGAGATCGACCGGCACCGTGATGACCTCGATCCCCGGCCCCGAGCAGTAGGTCTGGAGCACCCGTCGGTAGTCGGGGTTGACGCCCGCCGAGACAGCCACGCGCGAACGACGGGTCAGCCGGCAGGCCATCAGCGCCGCCTCGGCCGTGGCCGTCGCGCCGTCGTAGTGCGAGGCGGTGGCGACCTCCATCCCGGTCAGCTCGCAGATGATGGACTGGAACTCGTAGATGCTCTGGAGGGTCCCCTGCGACACCTCCGGCTGGTAGGGCGTGTAGGCGGTCGCGAACTCGGGCCGGCCGATCACCTCGCCGACCACCGACGGGATCAGGTGCCGGTAGACTCCCGCGCCCAGGAAGCTGACGTGCGGGATCCGGTTGCGTCCCGCCAGGCGTGCCAGCTCGGCGCGGACCTCCTGTTCGGCCAGCGGCGGCGGGACATCCCAGGCGGACGCGCGCACCGCGGCCGGGATGTCGGCGAAGAGGTCCTCGACCGAAGCGACGCCGATGGCGTCGAGCATCCGGGCGCGGTCCGCATCGGTATGCGGGGAATAGGTCATTCGCGGTCCGCGCTCAAGCGGTCTGATCCGCGTAGGCGGCGGCGTCCATGAGGGCGTCCAGCTCCGAGCTGTCGGAGACTTCCACCTTCGCGATCCAGCCTGAGCCGAACGGATCCGAGTTCATCAGCTCAGGCGCGTCACGCAGAGCCTCGTTGACCTCGATCACCTCGCCCGAGACGGGCGCGAACAGGTCGCTGACGGCCTTCACGCTTTCGACCACGCCGAAGGTTCCGAACTGCGTCAGAACCGCCCCGACCTCCGGGAGCTCCACGAAGACGATGTCGCCCAACTCATCGGCGGCGAAGCTGGTGATGCCGATGGTGGCATGCGAGCCTTCCATCCGCACCCACTCGTGCTCGCGGGAGTAGGCGAGGTCGTCAGGGTGAGACATCGGCGGAACGATCCTCCTTGGGACTTGGGCGCCGCGGCTCAGTCGCGCGGGCGCCGGTAAGGGCAACTTTACCTGCTCGGCCCGCTGGGGGCGGTCGCGGACGACGACCTCGAACACGTTCCCAACTCCCGCCATGCTGGCCGGCACCAGGGCCATGGCGATCTTGGCGCCGAGCGTCGGCGAAAGCGTGCCGCTGGTGACACGACCCACGCCGGCACCATCCGACCGCACCTCGTAGCCGGCACGCGGGATGGCGTTGTCGATCATCTGGAGGCCGATCAGCTTCCGCTCGGGCCCGGCCTGCCCGATGGCCTGGAGCGCCGCGCGACCGATGAACTCGCCCTTCTCCAGCTTCACCACGCGCCCCAGGTTCACCTCGTACGGGTTCGTGTCGCGTCCGAGCTCGTTGCCATAGAGGGGCATCCCCGCCTCCAGGCGCAAGGTGTCTCGCGCGCCCAGGCCGCACGGCCGCAGCCCGTGTCCCTCGCCGGCGGCAGACAGCGCCTCCCACAGCTCACGGGCACGCCCGGCGTCACAGAAGAGCTCGAAGCCGTCCTCGCCGGTGTACCCGGTGCGCGCAACCAGGCAGTCGACCCCGGCGACGGTACCCTGCGCCGCGCGGTAGTTGGCGATGGCGTCGAGGTCGACGTCGGTCAGGTCTCCGACGAGCGCCGCGGCGTTCGGTCCCTGCGGCGCAATCAGGGCGGTCCGATGGCTGCGGTCCTCCACCTCGGCGTCGAAATCGCCGCGATCCAGAAGTGAAGCCATCTGCTCGACCACCGCGACCCGGTTGGAGGCATTGCACACGACCCAGAAACGATGATCCTCCAGCCGATAGACGATGAGGTCGTCGATGATCCCGCCATCGATGTCGCACAGCATGGAGTACTGCGCCTGCCCGGTCACGAGCGCACCGGGATCGCTCACCAGGGTGTAGCGCAGGAAGGCGACCGCCTCATCGCCGCGCACCTCCACCTCGCCCATGTGCGAGAGGTCGAACAGGCCCACCGCCGATCGCACCGTGCGGTGCTCCTCGATGATCGAGCCGTACTGCACAGGCATCTCGTAACCCGCGAAGGGAACCATCCGCCCGCCGAGGGCCTGATGGACCTCATGCAGTGGCGTAGGTCGCAGCTCGCCCGCGGGCGCCTCGGTCACGCCGTCGCCTCGGCGGAAGCCACTGGCCTCAGCTCGAGAGCCGCCGCCGCCTCCTCGACCACCGACCGCTCGGTGGCGTGGTTCAACAGGGCGCCGGCCTCCTCGACGGAAACCCAGCGAACCTCGTCGAACTCGGCGTCGTGCGCCTCCGTGCTGCCTCCCACGGCGCGCATGAGGAAGAAGTGGACCGTCTTGTGGAACCGGGTCGATCCGCGCACGAAGTAGTAGCGGATGGCGCGCAGCGGGCGCTCGATCTCGACCTGGAGACCGGTCTCCTCGCGCGTCTCGCGCAGCGCGGTCTCCTCGATGGTCTCGCCGGAGTCCGGCGTGCCCTTGGGCAGTGCCCAGAGCACCGGCGCGCGGCGATGGACGAGGACGACCTGGACGTGGCCCTCGACGGAACGGTGAACGACCCCGCCGGCCGATGTGGCACGCGCGGTGCGCAGAATGGGCACGCCCCGCCGC
>JACDBS010000240.1 GCA_013694795.1 Chloroflexota bacterium
CCCGTCGTGCCTGGCGGTCGGTGGGGGTCGACCTGCACCCCGAGGTGCTCTCGATCGCTCGCCGCGAGACCGCGGCGGAGCCATTGATCGAGATCGTCGAGGGCGACGCACGCGCCCTCCCGTTCGAGGACGGCGCCTTCGACGTGGCGCACTGCTCGCTCCTGGTCCACCACCTCGAGCCGGCCGAGGTGGTGCGGGCGCTGCGTGAGCTGAGTCGCGTCGCCCGACGTGGCGTCGTCATCAACGACCTGCGGCGCGGCATCTGGCCGTTCTGCGCCACCTGGGCCAGCGTCATGGCCTTCGGCCGCAGCCGTGTGACCCGCAACGACGGGCCCCTCTCGGTCCGGCGGGCGTACACCCTGGACGAGCTGGACCGTCTGCTGGCCGATGCGGGACTCGTGATCCGCTGGCGATCGAACCGCTGGATGCCACGCGTCGTCACCGCCGCGTCGCGTGCATGACCACGATCGACGCACTCATCGTCGGGGCCGGACCGGCTGGCTCCGCCATGGCCGCCGGCCTGGGACGCGCAGGCGCCCGCGTCCTCCTGCTGGAGTGGGCGCACCATCCACGGCCGAAGGCATGCGCCGAGTACGCCAGCCCCCGGATCGTGGAGGAGCTCACGCACATTGGCCTCGCACCGGAGGCATGGAGCGACGAGGCCGTGCCGCTGAGCGGGATGCATCTCCACGCCGGGGGCCACGCGGTGAAGATCGCCTATGCCGATCAGTTTGGCTCCCGCCGCGCCTGGGGCATTGATCGACGGCGCTTCGACGAGCGGCTTGCGCGCCACGCCGTCGATTCAGGGGCGCAGCTCCGGGAGGGCGCCCGCGTCGTCGAGCTGACCCATGGCGGAGGACGGGTGAGCGGTGCACGAATTCGCGACATGCGAACTCGTCGCACCGAGACGATCGAGGCTGACTGGGTCATCGGAGCTGATGGCGCCCGGTCCACCGTCGCGCGCCTGCTGGGGGTGGATCGCGCGGTCCGATTTCCGCGTCGCCTGGGGCTCATCGCCCATTACGCCGGCGTCACTGACCTCACCGATCACGGCGAGATGCATGTCGGGCGGGGGTGGTACGTGGGCCTTGCGCCGACGCCCGGCGGCGAGCTGAACGTGGGGATGGCGCTGCCCATGGTCGATTCGGGTCGCTCCGCGGAGCTGCGCTTCGAGGCGGCCATCGACGCGCTGCCGGCGGTTGCCGGACGCCTGGCGGGCAGCACGCGCATCTCACCCATCCGTGGCGCGGCACCGATCGGCCACCGCGTGAATAATGCCGCCGGCCCGGGCTGGATCCTCATCGGCGACGCTGCGGGCTTCGTGGACCCCTTCACCGGCGAGGGCATTCACCGCGCGCTGCGCTCCGCACGGGCAGCCGCCGACGCGCTGGCGGCCGGAGGCGACGTGGCAGCGACCTACCGCCGGGCACGGCGCCGCGCGTTCGCCGCCAAGACGGCCCTGAGCTGGCTTGTCCAGGGCTTCCTCGCCATCCCGCCACTGCTTGAGCACGCCGTCGAGCGCCTGGAGGCAAGGCCATCGGCGACGCTCCTGCTCGGCTCGGCCCTCGGCGACTGTCGCCCGGCGACCGACGCTCTCTCTCCGAGGGCGCTGTTCGAGGTGCTACGGCCATGAGGAGCGAAATCCACGTGCGGATGCGGGCGCCGTATGACCGCATCTTCGACCTGGCTTCCGAGATCGAGCGCTGGCCGCAGCTCCTGCCACATTACCGATACGTGCGCCGCCTTCCCGGCAGCGAGGCCCGCTTCGCAATGGGCGCGCGACTTGGACCGATCCCGGTCAAATGGGAGGCCATCTGTACGCCGATGCGCGCCGAGCGGCGCATCGAGTTCGTCCACACCGGCGGCGTGACGAAGGGCATGTGGGTCGCCTGGCACATCGAGCAGCAGGGCGACGCGTTCGACGTGAGCATTGAGCACCGGCTTGAGCTGCACTGGCCGCTCATCGGGGGGTTCGCCGCGCGCCACATCATCGGTCCGCAGTTCATCGACGCCATCGCCGGGCGCACGCTGCGGGGTGTGAAGGCGATGGCCGAGGGCCGGGACCCATGAGCGGCCGGCGCGTGGTGATCACCGGCATCGGGGCCATCACCCCGGTGGGCACCGGCGCGGAGGCCCTGTGGCAGGGCGTGCTCGCCGACCGCTCGGCGGTGAGGCTCATCGACCGCTTCGATGCCTCGGCCTTTCCGTCGCGCATCGCGGCACAGATCAACGACTTCGATCCGGCGGCACACCTCGATCCGCGCCGCGCGCGGCGCCTGGATCGGTTCAGCGCGCTCTCGGTGGTCGCGGCTCGCATGGCGGTTGAGCACGCGGGAATCGCGCTGGGCGAGGGCGCGGCGGACCGCGCCGGCGTCTGGCTCGGCTCCGCGCTGGGCGGGGTCGCCTACGGCGAGGAGCAACACACCGCCTACGTGCAGCGTGGAGCGCGAGGAGTGTCGCCGACGCTGGCGCTGGCGGTGTTCGGCGGCGCCGGTGCCAGCAACGTTGCGCTCGATCTGGGCCTGACCGGCCCATCGGTCGGAAACGCGAACTCGTGTGCCTCCGGCGCGATGGCCATCGGCCAGGCCTTCCACGCCATTCGCGACGGCATCGTGGAGGTCGCGCTGGCGGGCGGGGCAGAGGCTCCGCTGGCCCCGCTGACGTTCGGCGCGTTCGCCCTGATCCGCGTCCTGTCGACCCGCAACGACGACCCCGCAACGGCTTCGCGGCCGTTCGACCGCGAGCGTGACGGCTTCGTCATGGGTGAGGCAGCGGCCATGCTCGTGCTCGAGGAGCGCGTGGCCGCCGTGCGACGCGGCGCGACGATCGTGGCGGAGATGCTCGGCTTCGGCTCCAGCAACGACGCGTATCACATGACCGTCCCACGGCCGGACGGACGCGAAGCCGCCCGCGCGATCCGCAGCGCACTCAACGACGCGGGGATCGGCCCCGAGCGCATCGGCTATGTGAATGCCCACGCATCGAGCACGCCGCTCAATGAGCCGGCCGAGGCCCACGCCATCCGCACGGGCCTGGGCGTGGTCGCCGACCGCGTCGCGGTCTCGGGCACGAAGGGCCTGTACGGGCACGCACTCGGCGCCTCGGGCGCGGTGGAGGCGGCCATCACGGCCCTGGCCCTCCAGCGCGGCATCCTTCCCGGCACCTGTAACCTCGAGGACCTGGATCCATCGATCGACCTCGAGATCCTGCGCGACGCACGCACGGAACAGGTCGACGCGGCTCTCACGAACTCCTTCGGCTTCGGCGGCATGAACGCCGCCCTCGTGCTCGGTCGAGCCTAGCCGGCCAGGGCCCAGGTCAGCGCCCGCTCGAAGGTGAGGGCGCCATCGGCCTTGTCGACGACCATCGTGTGACGGTCGTCGCGGATCATGGACGGGAGGTCGGATGCCACGCTGCCGGTCCAGTACACGATGGGCGTGAGCGGATGGCGGTGCCGAGTCGCCAGGAACAGGGCGGCGCTCAGCTCGTGCTCCAGGCGCCAGTCGAGGATGACGGCCGCCGGCGGCGGAGATCGTCGAAGCGCGGCCAGGTACGGCAGGGACGCCCGATAGACCGATGCCTGCGCGCCGGCCGCATGGCACAGCTCGACGGCCAGTGCCGCTGCGGCTGGCTCGTCCTCCACGATCCAGACGTGCGGCTGCCAGCCCAGATCGACGGATACTCGCTCCCTCACGCAGCGTGGCCGATGCACGCCGCATGCCGGTCCGAAGGCCACGCTCTACCATTGCCCTCGATGAGCAGTCCCGCGAGGCGTTCGAGCGTCACCGTCGACGTCGGCGGTATCCCGGTCGGATCGGCCCACCCCATTGTCGTGCAGTCGATGACGAACACCGATACCGCCGACGTCGATGGCACCGCCATCCAGGTCGCCCAGCTGGCGCACGCCGGTTCGGAGCTCGTTCGCATCACCGTGAACAATGACGCGGCGGCCCAGGCGGTGCCCTCCATTCGCGCCAAGCTCGATGCGCTGGGGGTGGCCGTGCCGCTCATCGGCGACTTCCACTACAACGGACACCTGCTGCTCACCAGGTATCCCGAGGCGGCCGCCGCGCTGGCGAAGTACCGCATCAACCCCGGCAACGTGGGCACGAAACGCCGCGATGAGCAATTCGCGCAGATCGTCGAGGTGGCGATCGCCAACGACAAGCCGGTCCGCATCGGTGTCAACTGGGGCTCGCTCGACCAGCAGCTCCTGACCGAGATGATGGATGCGAACGCCGCCTCGCCCGAGCCGAAGGAGAGCCGCGAGGTGATGATCGAGGCCATGATCGAGTCGGCGCTGCGCTCCGCCCGCCTGGCCGAGGAGACGGGGCTCGGGCACGACCGGATCATCCTGTCGGCCAAGGTCTCCGGCGTGCAGGACCTCGTCGAGGTCTACGCGCGTCTGGCGGGTCGGTGCGACTATCCGCTCCATCTTGGCCTGACCGAGGCAGGGATGGGCGCCAAGGGCATCATCACCTCCACCGCCGGACTGGCGATCCTGCTCCAGCGCGGCATCGGTGACACGATCCGCGTCAGTCTCACGCCGGACCCCGGCGGGGACCGAACCGAGGAGGTGCAGGTCGCCCAGCAGGTGCTCCAATCGATGGGCCTGCGCTCGTTCTTGCCCCAGGTCTCCGCCTGCCCAGGCTGTGGCCGCACGACCTCGACGTTCTTCCAGGAGATGGCCCGCGACATCCAGGCCTACCTGGTGGAGCGGATGCCGGGCTGGCGGGAGACGCATCCGGGCGTCGAGGAGCTGCGGGTGGCGGTCATGGGCTGCGTGGTCAACGGCCCAGGGGAATCCAAGCACGCCGACATCGGGATCTCATTGCCCGGCACGTTCGAGGAGCCAGTGGCGCCGGTCTTCGTCGACGGCGAAAAGACCGAGACGCTGCGCGGCGACGACATCGTGCCGCGCTTCCTGGCGATCCTCGAGGACTACGTCGAGCGCCGCTATCCCGCTGCGGGGAGCGCATCGGCATGACGCTCAGCGCGAATCGGTTCTTGCCCATTCATTCGCCGGGTGATTGGTAGCCCTTCTCTTGGCCTGATTGCGGGCCGTATCCGGGCGTTCCGGAGCGTGACTCGGCCGACGCGGCGGCTGAATCGGCGCAGATTTCAACCCTACCAGTCACTGCGTGAATGGCTGGGCCGCTCCCTGTCGGCCCGCGTCAATGTCAATCACCCCGCGAATACCTGGCCGATAAACCACGACGGCGTGCGACGAAACGACGCGGCAGCGCTTCAGTGTCACGTCGAGCGCCAGACGGCCTACATGAGAGGGACGGAGCGCAACGTCGAGCCGGGATCTCGTCGACAAGGTTCAGCGGCGCGGCTCCCAGCGGAAGAATCGCTGCGCGAAGAGCGCCGCACCGA
>JACDBS010000018.1 GCA_013694795.1 Chloroflexota bacterium
AACCGTCCCCGGCTCCGCGGTGCGAGGCTATTCCTCAAAGCCCTGGAGATTGATCCCGCCGAGGTCCGGAAGCGGATAGCTGCCGGTGTCCTCGATGAAGCGGATCTCCTCTTCGTTCTCGTTCAGAATCTCCACCGACAGCCCGAGCGCCTGGAGCTCCTTGATGAGCACCTTGAACGACTCCGGGACGCCGGGGGACTGGATCTCCTCGCCCTTGACGATCGCCTCGTAGGTCTGCACGCGACCCATGACGTCGTCCGATTTCACGGTGAGGAGCTCCTGGAGGATGTTCGCCGCGCCGTACGCCTCGAGCGCCCAGACCTCCATCTCGCCGAAGCGCTGGCCACCGAACTGCGCCTTGCCACCCAGCGGCTGCTGCGTGATGAGGCTGTACGGCCCGGTGCTTCGCGCGTGGATCTTGTCCTCCACCAGGTGGTGGAGCTTGAGCATGTAGATGTAGCCGACCGTCACGCGATGGTCGAAGCGATCACCGGAACGCCCGTCGTACAGGACCGTCTTGCCGTCCTTGGGCAGGCCGGCCCGCTTGAGAGCGTTCTCGATATGCTCCTCGCTGGCGCCATCGAAGACCGGCGTCGCCGCCTTCAGGCCGAGCGTCTGCATGGCCCAGCCCAGGTGCGTCTCCAGGATCTGGCCGATGTTCATGCGGCTCGGCACGCCGAGCGGGTTGAGCACGATATCGACCGGCGTCCCGTCGGGCATGAATGGCATGTCCTCGACGGGCAGGATCTTGGCGATCACGCCCTTGTTGCCGTGCCGTCCGGCCATCTTGTCGCCGACGGCGATCTTGCGCTTCTGGGCCACGCTGACCCGCACCAGGCGGTTGACGCCGGGAAGCAGCTCGTCGCCGTTGTCGCGGCTGAACTGTCGGACATCCACCACGATGCCACGCTCGCCGTGCGGGAGGCGCAGGCTCGAGTCGCGCACCTCGCGTGCCTTCTCGCCGAAGATCGCGCGCAGGAGACGCTCCTCGGCGGTCAGCTCGGTCTCGCCCTTGGGTGTGATCTTGCCGACAAGGATGTCGCCCGGCTTGACTTCGGCGCCCTCGTAGATGATCCCGTCCTCGTCGAGGTTACGCAGGCTCTCCTCGCCCACGTTCGGGATGTCACGGGTGATCTCCTCGGGACCCAGCTTCGTGTCGCGGGCCTCGATCTCGTGCTTCTCAATATGGATGGAGGTGAACAGGTCGTCCTTTACGAGGCGCTCGCTGATGACGATGGCGTCCTCGTAGTTACCGCCCTCCCACGGAAGGAAGGCGACCAGGATGTTCTGACCCAGCGCCATCTCGCCGCCATCGGTGCTGCTGCCATCGGCGAGCACCTGGCCCGCGACGACGCGGTCACCAACGTCCACCACCGGGCGCTGATTGATGCAGGTGCCCTGGTTGGATCGAAGGAACTTCTTGAGCCGATACACGTCTCGCTCGTCGCCGGCGTCGCGTTCGACCGTCAGGTGGTCGGCGGTGACGCTGACCACGGTGCCCGCGGCTTTGCTGACCAGGACTCCCTGCGAGTCCAATGCGGCGCGGAACTCGACGCCAGTGCCGACCACCGGGGACTCCGGCTGGAGCAACGGGACCGACTGTCGCATCATGTTCGAGCCCATCAGGGCGCGGTTGGCATCGTCATGCTCCAGGAACGGGATCATGGCCGTCGCGACGCTCACGATCTGCTTGGGGCTAACGTCCATGTAGTCGATCACATCGACCGTCTCTTCGAGGAACTTGTCCTTCCAACGGACGAGCACCTTGGCCTCGGCGAAGCGGAAGTCCGCGTCCAGCGCCGCATTCGCCTGCGCGATGTGGAACTTCTCCTCCTCGGACGCATCGAGGTAGACGATCTCGTCGGTCACGATCGGCCGAATCATGACCTGGGCCAGCTTGGCGTCCTTGATCTGGCTCCACAGCTTGTCGTCGATGATGGTCCCCGCCTTGGCGATCGGCTTGCCGCCGTCGGTCAGGGCGAGGTCCTCGACCAGGATCTGGCCCAGCGCATCGGCCTGCTTGTCCTTGGACCCGACGTATCGGCGCACCTTGCGGTAGGGGGTCTCGATGAAGCCGTGCTTGTTGATCTTGCCGTACGTGGCCAGCGAGCCGATGAGGCCGATGTTCGGGCCCTCCGGCGTCTCGATCGGGCACATGCGGCCGTAGTGCGACGGATGCACGTCACGGACGTCGAAGCCGGCGCGCTCGCGGGACAGGCCGCCCGGACCCAGCGCGGACAGCCGACGCTTGTTCGTCAGCTCCGCAAGCGGGTTCGTCTGGTCCATGAACTGGCTCAGCTGGCTGCCGCCGAAGAACTCCTTCATGGCCGCCACCACGGGACGGATGTTGATGAGGGTGTTCGGCGTGGCCTGGTCCGAATCGGTGATGGTCATCCGCTCCTTGACGACGCGCTCCATGCGGAGCAGGCCAATCCGGAACTGGTTCTGGATCAGCTCGCCGTTGGCGCGGATGCGCCGGTTGCCGAGGTGATCGATGTCATCCGGCTCGCCGCGGCCGTTGTTGAGCTCGATCAGCTTACCGATGATTGCCACGATGTCGTCGCGGCTGATGACGCGGCTGTCCCGCGGGTTTGGGCTCTCCTCGGCCGGCAGGTCGAACTTGAGCTTGCGGGCGACGTCAGAAAGCGCCTTGTTCAGCTTGTAGCGGCCGACGCGACCCAGGTCGTAGCGGCGGAAGTTGAAGAAGAGGCTGGTGACGAGCGCCTTGGCGTTGTCCACGGTGGGCGGGTCGCCGGGGCGCAGCTTCTTGTAGACCTCGATGAGGGCCTGGTCCTGATCAGTGGCCGGGTCCTTCTCGAGCGTCAGCTGCACGTACGGGTGCTCGGGGTTGTCATCGGCCGGCGCGAAGATCTTCTCGATCTCGGCGGTCTCGAGCCCGACGGCGCGCAGCAGCGTGGTGACCGGGATCTTGCGCTTGCGGTCGACCTTGACGCTGAGCAGGTCCTTGTTGCTGGTCTCGAACTCCAGCCAGGCACCGCGGTTCGGAATGACCTTGGCGGCATGCAGCATCCGGCCGGTCGAGGGGTCCTCGGCGGCGGTGTAGTACACGCCCGGAGAGCGGACCAGTTGCGACACCACCACGCGCTCGGCGCCGTTGATGATGAAAGTGCCCTGGTCCGTCATCCATGGGAAATCGCCCATGAACACGGTCTGGTGCTTGACCTCGTCGGTCTCCTTGATGACGAGGTCGACCTCCACCTTCAGCGGGCGTGCGTAGGTCAGGTCACGGATGCGGCATTCTTCCTCGTTGAACTTCGGATCTTCGAAGTAGAACTCGCGGAAGTGCAGCTCAAGATTCTTGCCGGTGAAGTCGGTGATCGGGGTGATCTCGTCAAGCAGCTCACGGAGGCCGGTGGAGACGAACCACTCGAACGAATCGGTTTGTGTCTGGATCAGGTTCGGAAGCGGGAGAACCTCGGGGATATGCGAGAAATTCTCACGGGTCGGGGCCAGCTCGAAGCGGCTGGCCGACTCGGCCAAAGCCATTCAGGACTCCTGGAACAGGACATGGTGGGGCGCGGACACGCGAACGGGGAGTATAGCACCGTGGACCGCTTCGTCAACCGAAGCGGAACCGGTCGGATGAGCCGGCCCCGAAGGACCGGCTGGCAACGAATGGGAAGGGAGAGCTACTTGACCTCGACGGTCGCGCCGGCTTCGGCCAGCTTCTCCTTGGCCGCCTCGGCCTCCTCCTTGGTGACGCCCTCCTTGACCGCCTTGGGGGCGGCGTCGACGAGGTCCTTTGCCTCCTTGAGGCCCAGGCCGGTCAGCTCGCGCACGGCCTTGATGACGAGGATCTTGTTCGGGCCGACGTCGGTGAGGAGGGCCTCGAACTCGGTCTGCTCCTCGGTAGCGGCAGCGGCAGCGCCATCACCACCTGCGGCCGGCGCCGCGGCAGCGGCAGCCGGGGCGGCGGCGGTCACGCCGTAGCGCTCCTCGAATGCCTTGACCAGCTCGCTCAGCTCGAGCACGGTCATCGTGTCGATCGCCTCGAGGATCTGGTCCTTGTCCAGGGTCTTGGTCGCCATCGGTATCGGTTCTCCTGTTCTCTTAGGCTCGGCCGTCAGGCCGCGTCTTGTGTTTGCTGCTTCTTGTCGGCCACCGCGCTCAGCACACCGATGAGGTTGCGGATGTTGGCGGCCAGCACACCGGCCATGCCGGTCAGCGGTGCGGCCATGCCGCCGGCGATCTTGCTCAGCAGCACATCGCGCGACGGCAGCGTGGCCAGGCGGCTCAGCTGTGACGCGTCGATCGCGACGCTGCCGAGCATCCCGCCGCGCACGTTGACAACGCGCGAGTAGGGCCGGAGGGCCTCGGCCAGCGCTTTCGCCATGGCCGCCTCGTCGCCGTCGATCGTGGCCAGCGCCGTCGGCCCGCTGAGCATCGGCTTGAGCTCGGCGCGGTCGGCCTCGTCGGCGGCGATCTTCAGCAGGCGGTTCTTGGCGATGTGCAGCTGCACCCCGCTGTCGCGGAGCGTCCTCCGCACGGACTGCATCTCCGAGACCTTCAGACCCCGATAATCGGCCACGGCGATGGCTGAGCTGGAGCGGAGCATCTCCGCCAGCGCGGCGACGGCCTGGCGCTTCGTGTCAGTTGGCATCGGTCTGTCCTGGTCTCCTGCTTGGCATGAAAAAACGGCGATCCTGCGTGCACGCGTGACACGAGAACCGCCGTCGTGGCTGGTCATGTTCGTGCCTGCGTGTGCCGCGGCGTCCGCTGCGCCGACGATTGGTCCGGGACTCTCACCCGGGACACATCACGGTCTTCGGCTTCTTCGGTTGGAACGCGCATCCTAGCCGATCCGCGCCTCGGTGTCTCTCCGCGCCCCTAGGCGTTCGCCGCGGCGAGGGCCGACGGGATGTCGATGCGCACGCCGGGTCCCATGGTCGGGGCCAGGGTCAGCGTCCGCATGTAGGTGCCCTTGGCGCCCGATGGCTTGGCGCGGTTGATCGCGTCGACGAGCGTCGCGACGTTCGCGGCGAGCTGCTCCGGCGTGAAGCTGGCGCGGCCGACCGGCACATGCACGATGCCGGCGCGATCGACCTTGAACTCGATGCGGCCGGACTTGATCTCGCTCACGGCGCGCTCGATGTCGAAGGTCACCGTGCCCGACTTCGGGTTCGGCATCAGGCCGCGCGGGCCGAGCTTCTTCCCGAGGCGGCCGACGGTGCCCATCATGTCCGGCGTGGCGATGGCCACGTCGAACTCGAACCAGCCGTCGTCGATCCGCTTGACGAGGTCGTCGCCACCCACCTCATCGGCGCCGGCACGCAGGGCCTCCTGGGCCTTCTCGCCCTGGGCGAACACGATCACGCGGCTGGTCTTGCCGGTGCCGTGCGGCAGGACCACGGTCCCGCGCACCAGCTGGTCGGCGTGGCGCGGGTCGATCCCCAGCCGCAGGTGGGCCTCCACGGTGCCGTCGAACTTGCTGATCGAAAGCTTCGGCAGCAGCTCGGAGGCCTCGGCGATCTCGTAGCGCCGATCCGGCTCGATGAGCTTGGCAGCCGCGAGGTACTTCTTTCCGTGCTTCGGCATGTCAGGCCACCTCGATTCCCATCGAGCGCGCGGTGCCCTCGATGATCTTCATCGCCTGCTCGACGCTGTTCGCGTTGAGATCCGGCATCTTCATCTCGGCGATCTCGCGGACCTGGGCGCGGCTGACGCGACCCACCTTGTCGTTGTTCGGGATCGCTGAGCCAGCCTCGACGCCGGCCGCCTTCTTCAGCAGTGCCGCCGCCAGCGGGGCCTTGGTGACGAAGGTGAAGCTGCGGTCCTCGAAGACGGTGATCTCAGCCGGCACGACGTAGCCGCGCAGGTCGGCGGTCCGCTCGTTGAAAGCCTTGATGAACTCCATGATGTTGATGCCGTGCTGACCGAGAGCCGGCCCCACGGGCGGGGCGGCGGTTGCTGCACCGGCGGGTGCCTGCACCTTCAGCATCGCCCTGATCTTCTTTGCCATGGTTC
>JACDBS010000033.1 GCA_013694795.1 Chloroflexota bacterium
CGCCTGGCCTCCGCCTCAGCTGCGGCGCGGCGCTTGGCCTCCGCGATCGCCTCCTCCTGCGCCGCCGCCTGCCGCTGAAGCTGGGCGGCCAGCTCGTTGGCGGCCTGGGCGGCGCGCTCGTTCTCGGCGATCTTGGCCTCGACGTCACCTTCGGCGGCCAGCGATGCATTCAGCGCCGCCTCCTGCTCGGCTCGCTTGATATCGGCGGCCGCGCGGAGCGTGCCCAGCTCGGCCTCGAGCGCCGTCAGCTCATCGCGACGGGCTGTGAGCATCGACTCTTCGTCGCGCGCCACGGCGCGCGCATCGGCAAGGGCGCGGCGGCCGTCCTTCAAGGTCGCGCGACGGGTCTCCAGCTCGGCACGGATGGACCGGATCTCATCTGCCAGCAGGGCATCCTGGTCCGAGACGGCCATCAGGTAGCCGGCCTGCGTGGTGGCCTCGTCCAGGGACCTGGCCGACAGGAGGACCTCGAGCAGCGAGGTCTGGCTCCGCTCGTACGCTGAACGGAGGTGGTCCTCCAGCAGTGCCTCGCGATCACCGAGCGCGGCGGTGCGAAGGCTGATGTCGGCAGCGACCGCGATCAGCTGGTCGTCGAGCTCGGCGATCTGCGCATGGAGTTCCGCCAGCTGCATCTCGATGGCGGTGACCTGCTCGCGGACCTGGGCCAGGAGGCCGCTGACACGCTCGAACTCGGCAGTGACCGCGGCGAGCTCGGCCCGAGCGAGGTCAAGCTGGACATCGAGATCTTCCGAGCGACGCTCGAGCCGCACGAGGTCGGAGCGTTGCCGCTCCAGGGTGGCCGCCAGCGACTGCTGCGCCGACTGAGCGTCTGCGAGCTGTGCGCGGGTCTTGGCCAGTTCGGCCTGGGGATCAGCGGCAAGGGCCGAGCCGCTGGGCTGGGTTGTGACGACGCTCCACCCAACCGTCAGCAGGGCTACGAACGTGACGGCCAGATGAGAACGCCGCCTCATCGAGCGGTGTTCCGAGTGTGCAATTTGCCCTTTTGCCCCGTAGCGAAGAGATTCGGGGCGATGGTGACCGTCGCTTGGGAGCGCCGGAACCGGCCCAAGGTACTACATCGTGTCTAGTACTCGTCGTCGGAGCGCTTGGTGAGGCGACCGATCACCACACCGATGAGGGCACCGCCGGCCAGCACCGCGAGGCGCGGAAGGCCGCGCCTGGGCGCAGCTGCCGGACGCGGTGGCGGGTCTGCCAACACCGGCAGGAATCGAGGGTCGGCGGCCTGGATGGGGCCGACCTCGTCCTCGACCGCGCTGGCCCGCGCGAACTCGGCGCCCAGCAGGACGATCACGCTGGCGAAGTAGAGGAAGACGAGGAGCGTGATCCCGGTCGAGAGCGGTCCGAAGGCGGAATCGTAATTCGCGACGTTCGTCGCGTAGTAGGTGAATCCGAAGCGCAGGACGGTCCACAGCAGCGCCGCCACAATGGCCCCCGGCAGGACCTCGCCCCACGTCACCGGCCGGTTCGGCACGACGCGGTACACGACCCAGAAGGCAAGAAAGATGAAGAGGATGGGCACCACCAGACCGATGAGCCACAGGGCGGTGTCACCACCGGGTAGGCCGACCGCGACCCCGGCCGCCGCCTCCTGGAGAATGCCGGTCACGAGGCCGATGACCAGCGATCCCACCGCCAGCAGCCCGGTCAGCCCCATCAGCAGCAGTCCCACGAGCTTGTCCTTCAGGAACGGCCGCGGCGGGGCGTTCTCGAAGATGCGGCTGATTCCGTTCGACATGGCCGAGAAGATGCCCAGCGCGCTCCATGTCAGGAATGCAAAGCCGATGATCGTCATGCTGCCGCGCGACTTGATGACCGCATCGATCACCCCCGCGATCACCTCCCCGTCGAGGGGCGAGCCCGCCTCCACCTGCTCGATCACGAAGGCCCGGGCTTCGCCCTCGCCCAGCACATACGAGCCCACCACGACTCCCAGCACCAGCAACTGGAAGATGGACAGCACGCCGAAATAGGCCATGCTGCCGGCGTACTGGAGTGCCTCGTGGCGCATAAATCCGCTGACGGCGCGTCGCGAGATGCGCGGCAGCGCGTGGCGGTTGCTCCATGCGTCGATATCGGCGACCAGGCGCTTGGCTTGGTTGATCATCGGTCCACCTCTCTCGCACGGGCCATGCCGCGCTACCCTTGGGCCGATGGTACGCTCCGAATCCGAGACCCTGACCCTCGACGGGCACGAGGTCAGCATCAGCAACCCCGGCAAGATCTTCTTCGCGGATGCCGGCATCAGCAAGCTCGACCTTGTGCACTACTACCTCGCGGTGGCCGATGGTGCCCTGCTCGGCGTCCGGGACCGGCCGATGGCTTTGAAGCGCTTCGTGGACGGCGCGGCGGGCGAGGCCTTCTTTCAGAAGCGCGCGCCCAAATCGGTCCCATCCTTTGTGCGGACCGTGGAGCTGTCGTTCCCCTCGGGGCGCACCGCCGATGAGGTGGTGGTCGACAATCGGGCCGCGCTCGCGTGGGT
>JACDBS010000040.1 GCA_013694795.1 Chloroflexota bacterium
CCACGAGGTAGCGCATGATGTCGAGGTCGTGCGGCGCCAGGTCGACGACCACCCCAACGTCGCGGATGCGCGCCGGGAACGGCCCGAGGCGAGTGGCCGTGACCTGGAAGATGCGGCCGAGCTCGCCGTCCTCAAGTCGCCGACGCAGCTCGCGGATGGCCGGGTTGAAGCGCTCGATGTGGCCAACGGTCAGCATTCGTCCGGCGTCGGCCGCCGCGTCGATCATGCGCGTCGCGTCCTCGCGCGTGGCGGCGATGGGCTTCTCGACCAGGACATTTGCCCCGGCGCGCAGTGCGGCCAGCGTCACCGACAGGTGGAGGCTGGTGGGCGCGACGATGCTGACAAGGTCCAGCTCCTCCTCCGCGAACATCCGCTCCGCATTGTCGAAGCCCCGCGCGCGGCGCCCGGCCGTGGCGCTCTGCACGGCGGCGGTGTCCGGGTCGGCGACCGCCACCAGCTCGACGCCCTCGATGCCCTCGTCCCAGACGCGGACGTGGTTGCGACCCATCATCCCCAACCCCACGACGCCGGCGCGCAGCGGGCGATCCTGCGACGCGGTCATCCGGCCGTCGTTACCTCCAGCGGGCCAAGCTCGACCGCCGTCTCATTCACGGCACCGATGACGGCGCTCACCTCGCCCTCGGAGAGCGCCGGATGGACCGGGATGCTGAGCACCTGGGCGGTGAGACGATCGGTCACCGGATACGCCTCGTCGCCGTAGCCGAGGGCGATGAACGGCTTCTGGCGATGTACCGGGACCGGGTAGTAGATGGCGCTCCCGACGCCGCGCTCCTTGAGCGTCTCGGCGAAGACGTCGCGATCACGCACGCGGATGGTGTACTGGTGATAGACGTGGGTCACACCCCGGCGGACGAACGGCGTGAGCACGCCGCGCAGCTCGCGGTCATAGCGCGCCGCGATCGCGCGGCGCCGCTCGTTGAAGGCGGGCAGCTTGGGCAGCTGGGCCAGGCCGATGGCGGCGGCGATATCGGTCATGCGGAAGTTGTAGCCGACCACCTCATGGTGGTAGCGCACCTTCATGCCGTGTTCCCGGAGAAGGCGCACGCGCTCGGCCAGCTCGCCGTCGTGGGTGGTGATCATGCCACCCTCGCCGGTGGTCATGTTCTTGGTCGGATAGAAGCTGAACGTCCCCGCGCCCCACGTCCCGCTCATGCGCTCACCGATGGCGGCGCCATGCGCCTGGGCCGCATCCTCCACCACCGCCAGGCCGTGGCGCTCGGCGATCTCGGTGATCGCATCCATGTCGGCCGGCTGGCCGTACAGGCTGACCGGCATGATCGCCTTCGTGCGCGACGTGATGGCAGCCTCGACCTGTGCGGTGTCCATGCAGAAGTCGCGCTCGTCGATGTCCACGAATGCCGGCCGCGCGCCGGTGTACAGGATGCTGTTGGCGCTTGCAATGAAGGTGAATGGAACGGTGATCACCTCGTCGCCGGGACCGATGCCGTAGCCGAGCAGAGCCAGGTGCAGCGCCGTGGTGCCGGAGCTGGTGGCGACCGCGTGCCCGGCGCCGATGAAGGCGGCGAACGCCTCCTCCAGCTCACGGACGCGCGGGCCCTGCGCCAGCGACCCCGAGGACATGGCCGCCCACACGCCCTGCTTCTCCTCCTCACCCATCTGTGGGCGAGCGATTGGGATCACAATACGGTCTCCTCACGTCGAATCCGCGCCATGCCGGCGCGATCGTGGTGTCGTTCCAGGGCTGCAACGATACCCGGCGCGGCGTTTCCATGGCCGTACAACGGCGGTCGGGGCTTGTCCCGGTTCATGAATGCCTCATCCGCCAGGGCTGCGGCCAGCGCCGACGGATCGGCGTCGACGATCCGGTTCCAGCCGACCTCGACGGTCTCGACCCACTCCGTCTCGGAGCGCAGGGTGACGCACGGCACGCCCGACAGATATGCCTCCTTCTGCACGCCGCCGGAGTCGGTGGCGATGGCGTGCGCTCGTGCCTCGAGCGCGACCATCTCCAGATAGCCGACGGGCGCAACGGGGATCACGTTTGACGGCAGTCCACGACTTCCGCGCTCGAGCACGGCCCGCGTTCGCGGGTGGATCGGAAAGATGACCGGGAGGTCGATGGCCAGTCCGTCCAGGATCGGTCCGAAGCGCGCGGGGTCATCCACGTTCTCGGCACGGTGCATGGTCAGCAGGACGTATTGGTCGTGCTCTCGCGCCACCGCCGGCAGGTGATCGGCGGCTCGCTCGATGGCCCACGCGTGGGCGTCCACCATCACGTCGCCGACGAGCTCCGCTCGAGCGGCAAGCCCCTCGTGCGCCAGGTGCATCATGGCGGTCTGCGTGGGGGCCAGCAGCAGGTCGGACAGGTGATCGGCCACGATCCGGTTGCGCTCCTCGGGCATGCGCGGGTTGAACGAGCGCAGGCCAGCCTCCACGTGCGCCAACCACGGCCGCCGGCCATCGGGATAGGCGAGCTTGCAGGTGACCACCGCCGCCGCCAGGGTCGAGTTCGTGTCGCCGTAGACGAGCACGCCATCGGGCTGGTGCTCGAGCATGACGGGCTCCAGGCGGCGCAGCATCTCGCCGGTCATGGCCCCGTGTGAGCCACTGCCGACCTCCAGGTTGACGTCCGGCTCCGGGATCTCCAGGTCACGGAAGAAGGCGGCGCTCATGGCGTCGTCGTAGTGCTGGCCGGTGTGGACCAGGATCTCGTCGTGTGCCACCCGCAGCGCACGGCTGACCGGCGCCGCCTTCACGAACTGTGGGCGGGCGCCCACCACGGTCAGGACCTTCACCCACCCTCCTCCGCGGGCGGAAAGGCCTCGCCACAGCGCGGGCATGGCCCACGGAACGGCTCGCCGTCGACGTCACGCAGCGGCTGGCCGCATCGGCAGGCACTGCCCAGCCGGCGGGCCGGGTTACCGGCCACGAGCTCGTGGTCGGCCACGTCGCGCGTGACGACGCTGCCGGAGCCGATCATGGCCCAGCGACCGATGGTGACCCCCGGCAGGATGGTGCTGTTCGCGCCGAGCGCGGCCCCACGGCGAACAACGATGGGCGAGACCTCCCAGTCGGCATCGGTCTTTGGCGAGCCGTCCGGGTTGATGGCACGGGGCACGCGGTCGTTCGTGAAGCACACGTGCGGACCGATGAAGACACCGTCCTCCACGGTCACGCCGTGGAACAGGCTGACGTTGTTCTGGACCTTCACGTCGTCGCCGATGACGACGTCGAAATCGACGTAGACGTTCTTGCCGATGACGCAGCCGGAGCCGAGGCGGGCGCGCTCGCGCACCTGGGCCTGGTTCCAGATGCTCGAGCCCGGACCGATGATCGCCTCGTCTGACACCTCTGCGCTGGGGTGGATGCGCACGTTGGCACGCTCGACCATGTGATCTCCTTGGGGCGCGCCCATTCTAGTGTCGGTGCCTACCCCTGGGTGAAGTCGAGCACGATGAGCAGCCGCTCGACCGAGTCGGCGTCGAAGGCGGGGCGCACGAACGCGGTCTGGGTGAGGGCGTTCGGATCGTCCTCCACGGCCTGGACCGTGCCGAGCAGCAGGCCTCCGGGATAGCCACTGGCCGCGGTCCCGAATGAGAGCCCGGCACTGACGATCGTGTCGCCCACGGTCACCACCTCGGTGACGGGGATGTTGCTCATCACCAACTGTCCTCCCGGCTGGCCTCGTATCTCGCCCAGTGCTCGGCTGGCCTGGTCGAGCGCCACGACCGTGGAGCGCGTATCCACCACGAAGCGGACGCGGGCCCTGTCGGTGGTGACGCTGACGACGGTGCCGGCCAGGGCACCAGTGCCCTCGGCGTTGGCAACGACCGGCATGCCGGGGCGCACGCCGTCACCGGTCCCGGCGTCGACGCCGACCTCCCATGCGAAGTTCGACGGATCGCGGCTGATGACGCGGACCGGCAGGAGCTCCATGTCGAGCGCGTCGGTGATGCCCAGCAATCCGCGCAGCTCGGTGTTCTCGCGCGCCGCCTCGGTCAGCTCGGCAATGCGCTGCTCGGCGCCGGCCAGCGCGTCACGCAGCTCGGCGTTCTCGCCGCGCAACCGATCGATCTCACCGATGGTTCCGAACAGCCCGGCCACACCCGAACCCGCGCCGCTGATGGCCTGGCGCACCGGGTCGAGCGCGCGGGTCGTGACGCGCTGGAGCATCATCGCCGGCTCGGTGGAGCTGGCGAGCAGCATGAGCAGGCTGGCGATGGTGAAGCCGGCGAGCCACAGCCCGGCACGGGTGCGGCGGTGCGGGCTGGACGGCCCGTACATCGATCCGGGTGTTCAGCGCGGCGCGCGGGTGAACTGCTCGCTGACGAGCACCCGCTCGAGGGTGTCGAGATCCTCGAGCACGCGCCCGGTGCCGCGCACGACGCAGGTCAGTGGGTCATCGGCAATGTGGACCGGCATCTGGGTTGACTCGGCCACGCGCCGATCAAGCCCGACCAGCAGTGCGCCGCCACCCGCCAGCACGATGCCCTGGTCCATGATGTCGGCCACCAGCTCGGGAGGCGTCTCCTCGATCGTCTCCTTGATTGCGTCGATGATCTGGACGATCGAGGGCTCCAGCGCCTCCCGAATCTGGTCACTGCCGACCTCCACGCTGCGCGGCAGCCCGGTCAGCAGATCGCGGCCACGGAAGGTCGTGGTGCGCGTGTCCTCGTCCGACGGATACGCCGAACCGACGGCGATCTTGATCTCCTCCGCTGTCCGCTCGCCCATGAGCAGGTTGTACTCGCGGCGCGCGAAGCCGACGATATCGGTGTCCATCTCGTCGCCGCCGATGCGCACGGATCGGCTCACGACAATGCCGCCCAGGCTGATGACCGCGACCTCGGTGGTGCCGCCGCCGATGTCGACGATCAGGCTGCCGCTCGGCTCGCTGACCGGGAGCCCTGCGCCGATGGCGGCCGCCATGGGCTCCTCGATGAGCCGCGCCCAGCGCGCGCCGGCGTTGATGGTCGCGTCGCGCACGGCGCGCTTCTCGACCTCGGTCACGCCCGAGGGGATGCCGACCAGCACGCGGGGGCGCGGGATGCGGGCGTATCGGTCATGTACCTTGTTGATGAAGTACCGGATCATCTGCTCGGTGACGTCGAAGTCGCTGATGACGCCGTCTCGCAGGGGCCTGATCGCGACGATGTTGGCCGGCGTGCGGCCGACCATGCGCTTCGCCTCCGCTCCGATGGCCAGGACGCGCTTGCTTCGCGTGTCCATGGCAACGACGGACGGCTCGCTGATGACGATGCCGCGGTTGCGGACGGTGACCAGGGTGTTGGCCGTGCCGAGGTCAATCCCGACGTCGTGACTGAGGAGGCCGAGCAGGCCGTCGAAGAGTCCCAAGGTCCCTCTCGTGATGCTCCCGTCGGACGCTTTTGACTGACCGATGCGGTGCGTCCGGGCACCTCCGGGACGCCGGGCTACCCTACCACGCAGGCAGGAGCCGGCCAGCATGACTGCGGACGCCGGACGACCCGGCGGCCCACGGTCGAGATCCGTTCTTCTGGGGCGCCTACGTCATGGCGCCGTGGTGCAACCGTGTTCAGCCCGGGCCGGTGGAGGTCGCCGGCAGCACCGTCGACCTGGCTCCGAACTACGGCGACGGCAGCGCGATCCACGGCCAGGTCTCCGGGCGGGCGTGGGAGCTCGACGGCGATGGCTGGCTCCGTGTCACCGGTGGCGGTGACGGCTGGCCGTGGGCGTACGAGGTCGGTCTGCAGCCCACGCTCGATCGGCGGACGCTCACGCTGGCCTGCACCCTCACCAACCGATCGGGCGCGCCGATGCCGGCCGGGATCGGGCTCCATCCGTGGTTCCGCCGCCCGCTGGAGGTTCGCGTGCCGGCCGACTGGGTCTACCGGGTCAACACCGACTCCCCCGCCCGCGCTGAACCGGTGAGCGGCGCCTTCGATCTCCGATCGCGGGGAGGCCCGGCGCCGGGCCTGGACGCCACCTGGAGCGCCGTGGCCCCGCCCGCCATCGAGCTGGGATGGCCCGACGACGGGATCCGCGCAACCATCGAGGCGTCCACCTCCGGATCCCTGCTCGTCGCGGTCGCCACGCCGCCCGAGATCGACGCCATCGCCGTCGAGCCGCAGACCCACGGACCCGACGGCCTTCGCCGCCTGCGTCGAGGCGAACCCGACGCGCTCCGGCTGTTGCCGCCCGGCGCGTCCATGGGTCTGGTCCTCCGACTCACCGTCGACCGCGAGGCCGCGTATCGTTAGGCCATGACCACCGCGACCGTGCTGCAGGCACCCGACCAGGAGCTGGCCCGGCTCGCACGCGGCGAGCACCACGACCCCCACGCGATCCTCGGCGTCCATCCCGCGGTCGGCGGCAGCGTGGTGCGCGCGTTCCACCCCGATGCGTCGGCCGCGGAGCTCGTCGCCTCGAACGGGGACACCGCGCCGATGGAGGCGATCGGGCACGGCGTCTGGGCGGCGCTGGTGGACGAGCTGGCACCCGGCCAGTTCACGTACCGCGTGCGGTTCACCTTCGCCGACGGCAACACCTGGGAGCGCGAGGATCCGTATCGGTTCGGGCCAACGGTGGGCGAGGTCGACCTCCACCTCATCGGCGAGGGCACCCACGAGCGGCTCTACGACATCCTCGGCGCGCACCCCCGCACGCACGAGGGAGCACCGGGCGTCAGCTTCGCGGTCTGGGCGCCGAACGCGCGCAGCGTCCGCATCGTGGGCGACTTCGACCGCTGGGACGGACGCCTGTTGCCGATGCGCTCCATGGGCTCGTCGGGCGTGTGGGAGCTCTTCGTTCCCGGCATCGGCGTCGGCGAGCTGTACAAGTTCGAGATCCTGGGGGCCGATGGCAAGCTGCGCCTCAAGGCCGACCCCTTCGCCTTTGCCATGCAGGTGCGTCCGGAGACCGCGTCGCGCGTCTGGGATGCATCGGTCTTTCCATGGACCGATGCGGACTGGATGGAACGGCGGGCGTCGCATGATCCGTATCGGTCACCGATGGCGACGTACGAGATCCACCTGGGATCCTGGATACGCAACGACGATGGGTCATGGCTCGGCTACCGGCAGGCGGCCGAGAAGCTGGTCACCCACTGCCGTCGCTTCGGATTCACGCACGTCGAGCTCCTGCCGGTGGCCGAGCACCCGTTCGACGGCTCGTGGGGCTACCAGGTCACCGGCTATTACGCGCCGACCTCGCGCTTCGGTAACCCGGACGACTTCGCCGCCATGGTCGACACGCTGCATGGGGCGGGCATTGGCGTGATCGTGGACTGGGTGCCGGCGCACTTTCCGACCGATGACTTCGCGCTGCGCATGTTCGACGGCACCCCACTGTACGAGCACGCGGATCCGCAGCGCGGGAAGCATCCCGACTGGGGCACGCTCATCTTCGACTTCGGCCGCGCCGAGGTGCGCAATTTCCTGGTCGCCAACGCGCTCTTCTGGTTCGACCGCTATCACATCGACGGGCTGCGGGTGGATGCGGTGGCCTCCATGCTCTACCTCGACTACTCCCGCAAGAAGGGCCAGTGGACGCCGAACATCCATGGCGGGCGGGAGAACCTGGAGGCCATGGCCTTCCTGCGCGAAACGAACGAGCGGGTGTATGGGCTCTTTCCCGGGGCCATGACCATCGCCGAGGAGTCGACCGCCTTTCCCGGGATCACCCGTCCCACCTACCTGGGGGGCATCGGCTTCGGATTCAAGTGGGACCTCGGCTGGATGCACGACACGCTGGAGTACTTTTCCGAGGACCCGGTGCATCGGCGTTTCCATCACGACAAGCTCACCTTCCGCGGCCTGTATGCAGGCACCGAGCACTTCGTCCTCCCGCTCTCGCACGACGAGGTGGTGCACGGCAAGGCCTCGCTGCTGCGCAAGATGCCCGGTGACGACTGGCAGCGCTTCGCCAACCTGCGCGCTCTGCTCGTCAACATGTGGGGCCAGCCGGGCAAGAAGCTCCTCTTCATGGGTGCCGAGCTGGCGATGTGGGAGGAGTGGTCGCATGACCGGGCCCTGCCCTGGGAGCTGCTGGATGCACCGATGCACGGCGGCGTCGCACGCTTCCTCACCGACCTCGGCCAGGTGTATGGGAGCACGCCGGCTCTGTGGGCGGGCGATCACGAAGCCGATGGCTTCGCCTGGATCGATGCGGCCGACGTCGAGGCATCCGTCTATTCCTGGATCCGGCGCGGCGCCGGCGAGGTCGCCGTTGTGGTCCTCAACGTGACGCCGGTGCCGCGCACCGACTACCGGCTGGGGCTGCCAGTCGCCGGCCGATGGGCGGAGGCGATCAACTCCGACTCAGAGCACTACGGCGGCTCGAACATGGGCAACCTGGGCGGCGTGGTCGCCACCGACGCCGACTGGCACGGTCAGCCGGCCTCGGCGGTGCTCACCCTCCCGCCGCTGAGCGGTCTGATCCTGCGCCCGACCGGGGAGTAGCGGGCTGGGGGTCGAGGCCAGTTCTCCCGCGGCCGGAAGTTGTCATTCCTTCGTGGGACGCACGGTAGGCGACATCTCTCGGAGGAAACGGTCCCA
>JACDBS010000116.1 GCA_013694795.1 Chloroflexota bacterium
TGCCGATTCGTCCGCGGCGGGAGCCAGGCTGACCTCCGCGCTGCCGGACCCCCCCTCGCCGGGCGTGAACGTGTTGGCCAGCACCAGCACGACCGATGGCGTCGGTGCTCCGTCGGCCGGGCGAGAGGTCGTGATGACACTGCCCTGAAGCGTGGCCTGCTCCGTCTCGAGCACGCCGTCGGCAACTCGTGCCGCACGGACAGGCCCGAATGCCGGCAGCTCCAGCTTCCCGACCAGCACGGCGGCCAGGTCGCGACCATTCGGGGTGGCCGGCGCCAGGAGTGCCAGCCCGCCATCGCGGGCGGCTGCCACCGCGGCAGCGGCGTAGGTGATGGCCGGACGGTCCTCGTCGCCCAGGACGATGGCTCGCGCCGCGCCATGGGCGCCCAGCGCCGCGGCGCCATCGGCGGCGCCGGAGCCGTAGGCAAGCGCCACGGCCGATCCGCCGGACTGCGACGCCAGCTCGGCTGCGCCGGTGGCCAGCTCAAGAGCTGATCGCGCCGGCTTCCCGGCGTTGAACTCGGCGAGGAACAGGATGTCGTTGCTCATCGGTCTCAGATCAGCTTTCGTGCAGCCAGCCAGTCCGCGATCTTCGTCGCGGATTCGGCGGCGGAGAGGTTTTCGATGCGCTCGGTCGGTGCCTTCTCCTCGGGCGCGCGCGCATCGGTGACCTTCGTCAATGCCGCGCCGTGGAGGTCGCCGGCCGAGGTGCCCAGATCAGACAGTGACCACGTATCGAGCGGCTTGCGCTTTGCGGCCATGATCCCCTTGAGGCTGGCGTAGCGCGGCTCGCCGACCTGGTCGGTGACGGTCGCCACCACCGGCAGCGGGGCGCTGAGCCAGTCGAAGCCGGTGGCGGACAGGCGCCGCACGCTGGCGGTGCCATCGGCCAGCTTGAGCTCGGATCCGTACGACAGCAACGGCACGTCGCGCATGGCCGCCACGGCACCCGGCACCAGGGAGCCTCGCGCGTCGTCGGACGCCATCCCCATCAGCGCCACGTCGGGAGCCAGCTTGTCGAGCGCCGCGGCGAGAACCTTGGCGGTTGCCCATTCGTCGGCGCCGGCAAGGGCCGCATCGGTCACCAGGATCGCGTCATCGCCACCCATGGCAAGGGCACGGCGCAGCGCCTCCGAGGCCTGCTCCGGGCCCATCGAAAGGAAAGTGACAGCATCGGCGGAGCCGTCATCGGCCAGGCGCAGCGCCTGCTCGATGGCGTACTCGTCGAGCGGATTGATGATGGCCTCGACACCGGTGCGGTCGAGGGTCAGGTCATCGGTGTAGCGCTTGTCGGCGCCGGTGGCCGGGACCTGCTTGATACAGACGACGATCTTCACGGTCCGCTTGCTCTCGCTCCTGTGTGACTCAGCCTCCCTTTGCAACGCCGGCCCGCTCGAGGAGCTGCCGCGCAACGATGAGGCGCTGGATCTGCTGGGTTCCCTCGTAGAGCTGCGTGATCTTGGCGTCACGCATCATGCGCTCAACGGGATACTCGGTGATATAGCCGTACCCGCCCAGTACCTGGACGGCGTCGGTGGTGACCTTCATGGCGGTGTCGCCGGCAACGAGCTTGGCGCTCGAGGTCCAGTACGGCAGGTCCGGTGCCAGCGCGTCGACACGAGCCGCGGCGGCATAGGTCAGCTGCCTGGCCGCCTCGGTGTGGCTGGCCATGTCGGCCAGCATCCACTGGATGCCCTGGAACTCCGACACGCGTTGCCCGAACTGCTGCCGCTCGGCCGCATACGAGACCGATGCGTCGAGCGCTCCCTGCGCGATCCCGACCGCCTGGGCCGCGATGCTCAGACGGCTGCGGTCGAGCGTCTCCATGGCGATCTTGAAGCCGTCGCCCTCATCGCCGATGAGGTTGGCGGCCGGAATGCGCACGTCGTCAAAGGTCAGCTCCGCGGTCGGCGAGCCGCGGATGCCCATCTTGTGCTCGACGCGCGGGGCGGCGAAGCCGGGCGTATCGGTCTCGACGATGAAGGCGCTCATTCCCTTGCGTCCGCCCGCCTTCTGATCGGTCAGCGCGAAGACGGTCAGGACATTCGCGACCGAGCCGTGGGTGATGAAGCGCTTGGAGCCGTTGAGGAGGTAGTGGTCGCCGTCCGCGGTGGCACGCATCCGGTTGGCGGCCACGTCGCTACCGGCGGCCGCCTCCGTCAGAGCGAAGGCAATGAGCCACTCCCCCGACGCCAGCCGCGGGAGGTAACGGTCCTTCTGCTCGTCTGAGCCCGCAAGGAGGATGGGCAGGGCGCCGAGCTTCTGAACGATCGGGAGCAGGCTGGTCGTTGCGTCCGCTCGGGCAAGCTCCTCGACCAAGATGCACTGCGCGATGGTGTCGAGGCTTGTGCCGCCGTGGCGCTCCTCGAAGCAGGTGCCCAGGAGATCCTGCTGCGCCAGGAGCTCTTTGAGGTCCCACGGGAACTCGCCCTTCTCGTCGATCTCGGCCGCACGCGGCGCGACGCGCTCGTCGGCAAGCTCGCGCACCACGGCTCGCAGCTCATCATGATCGGCGGTAGGGAGGTACGGCACTCGGCTCCTCGGGGACGCGGAGGTTCGGGTGGCTCAGATTCGGGAGCACGAGTCTAGCGGATGCACCGCTCAGGCTCGTGCCTCTGATGGAAGGGCTAACGGTTGCATTGAGCGCACTCATCCACCAACTTCGTGCGGCGCAGCGGCCGATCGGCACCACCAGTTGCTGCCGGACGCAATTCCTCATCGGAATCGGTCGCTGCTTCGTGGATGGGTGCGCTGGGCGCAACTCGGTGATTGAGACGCCCGCGGCTTGAACTCCTCAGTCGTGCGGGCCTTGGAGCTCCACCCGGTCGCCGTTGATCCGCGCCCGATACGACACCTGGCGCGAACCGGCCGGCCCGTGCACCACCGATCCATCGGAGAGGCGGAAGGTCGAGAAGTGCCACGGGCAGGTGATGGTGTCGTCGCGCAGCTCGCCCCCCGAGAGCGGCCCCCCGGCGTGAGAGCACGTGTCCTTGAGGGCGTGGACCACGTCGCCGCGCCGGACGAGCATCACTGCGGTCGAGCCGAACATGACCTTGGTCGGCGCTCCCTCTGCCACCTCCGCCACCGACACGACGGCCACGAACTCCTTCGCCCGCTTGCCTCGGCTGAACGCATTGTGGTTGACCATGTATCCGTACTTGAACACGACATGGCCGCCGATGTAGGAGCCGAAGCTGATGAGCAGATAGCCGATCAGGAGTGTCCAGAACGCGCCATCGTGGTTGCCGTTCCACCGCTGCAGCAGCGAGACCGCGAATCCGCCGTTGCCGACGATGTTGATGAAGCCGTGCAGCCCCGTGATATTGCGCTCGTCACCGGTGCCGGTGTCCTTGAAATCGGTGAGTCCGGTGAGGATGGCGCCGACCCCCGCGAGCCAAGCCAGCCCGAGGACCCAGATCGCGGCGGTATCCAGGCCCTCGACGTTGAAGAAGATGCGCAGGACGTCGAGCAGGAGCGCGGCGGTGGCGCCTCCGATGACCACATCGACGATGACGGCGTGGAGCGAGTGCCCCAGCCACGACCCGTTCATGAAGTCCTGGAGCAGCTTTCCGGGCGTGCCGAGCGCGCGGTAGAACCCGCTGATCACCGACGCCGCACCGTTCCACAGGCCGGCCAGCGGCCGCGCCATTCGTTCGAGCATTCCTCTTCTCCTCAGGCCGTCAGCTCGGCCGCGAACTCCCGGAAGACCGCGATATACCGGTCGACCTCGGCCCCGGTGTGCTGTACCGATAGCGTCCACTGGTCGTCCGGGCCGGGCGGCAGCAGGATGCCGCGGTTGGCGAGATAAAAGAACGACGCGGTCCAGAGCTCCGCGTCAAGACCGATGAAGTCGCGGTAGTTCGTCACGCGGCCGGGCGTGAACATGACACAACCCTTGGGCCCAACGTTGATCGCGTATCCGGGAAGCTCGAACTCGTCGAGCACCGCCTGGCAGCCCGCGGTCAGCGCATCGGCCATGGCGTGCAGGCGCGGATAGACGTCCTTCGTGAGGATCTGCGTCAGCGTCACCAGCCCGGCGGTCATCGAGAGCGGGTTGCCATTGAATGTGCCAAGGTGCGCGACCCGATTCGGGACGTAGGCGATCGTGCTGGTCATCTCGCTGCGGTCGAACGAGGCGATTGGTGCGGGCGCGTTAGGATCGCCGCCCTCGATCGCGAGCATGACTTCTCTGTGGCCGCCAAACGCCCCGATCGGGATACCCCCGCCGATGCTCTTGGCCAGGCAGAAGAGATCCGGCTGGACGCCGAAGTATTCGTACGCGCCACCCCAGGCCAGCACGACGCCGGTCTTCACCTCGTCGAAGATGAGCACGATGCCGTTCTCGGTTGCGAGCTCCCGGACACGTTCGAGGAAGCCCGGCAGCGGAGGCACGACGCCGATGTTGAACTGAACGGGCTCCACGATGATCGCCGCGACCTGGTCGCGATGGCGCGCGAGGATATGCTCGAGCATGTCGGCGCGGTTGAACGGCGCGATCACCATCTCGGTCAACCTGCTGGCGGGAATCCCGGCGCTGAGCGGGACCGTGTTCGGCGCGTCCTCCGGTCCCATCCTGTCGCGCGGTGGCTGGATGCTGACCAGGACATCGTCATGGTGGCCGTGGTAGCCGCCCTCGAACTTGATGATCTTTTCGCGGCCGGTGTAACCGCGTGCGACCCGGATAGCGTCCATGGTCGCCTCCGTGCCCGAGTTGCTGAAACGCACGAGATCGGCGCCGAAGCGCGCCTTGATCTCCTCGACCAGCGCCACCCCGTCCTCGACCGGGAAGGTGTAGCAGGTGCCGTTGGCCACGCGATACTGGAGGGCCTCGGCCAGGATCGGATGCGAATGGCCTGCCGCAAGGACGCCGAAGGCCATGTCGAAGTCGATGTACTCGTTGCCGTCGGCATCCGAGATGCGCGAGCCGCGCGCATCGGTCATGAACAGCGGATAGGGGTCGTAGGCCTGGAACGAGCTCGCCACGCCGAGGGGCATGGATTGGCGCGCTCGCTCGAACAGCTCCGCACTCCTGGGCGTTCGCCGCCGATACTCCTCTTCCTCTCGCGTGCCGATCTCCGCCACGCGCGCTCGATTGACCCCGTGTCCGGTGACCGTCACGGTCGCCCTCCTAGCGAGTCCCCCACTGGTAGCTCTCCTTCACGAACCGAAGCTCGACGAGCGTCTCGGTCGAGCGGATGCCGTCGATCGAGGCGAGACGATCGGTCAGCACACGGAGCAGGTGTTCGTTGTCCTCGCAAACGACCTCGCAGAAGAGATCGAAGCGGCCGGCGGTGATGACGACATAGGTAACCTCGTCGAGGGAAGCGATCTGCTCGGCGATCTTCTCCAGCTTCCCGGCTTCCACCTTGAGACCGATGAGGGCTGGCTGCTGGAAGCCCATGGCCAGGGGATCGGTGATCCCCACCACCTGCACGATGCCCCGGCTGATGAGCCGCTCGGCGCGTTGGCGAACCGTCGCCTCGGGCACCTTCAGCTGCCTGCCGATCTGGGCATACGGCCGCCGGCCATCCTGCTGAAGGCACTTGATGATCGACTTGTCGAGGTCGTCGAGGACGGGGCGTCGCCCGGCTTGCTGGATTGAGCGCATCGCCATGCGGCAAGTCTAGGTAGATCTCTCCCGAGGGTCAACTTTCCGCAGATTCGGCCATCGGATCTTGCGGATTCCGCGCGGCGCCGCGGATTCCGTGCGTCCACTCGTGACGCGATCGGGTCAAAACGGGCCGAGTGAGTGACCAGCCGGCCCTGATTGCCGCACCCGAACGGCGATCCGATTGGCAATCGACACCGTTGGAGCGACCCGGACCCGATGTCCCTTGGCGGTAGAGTGGGACTCGGTGACGAGACACTCCTGTCCTCCCCGTGCCGTCAAGAGCACCGCGCCCCCTCGTAAGCCACGCCGGGATTTCGCTTCGTGGCGGGGAGTCCGCCGAGCGGCTCCGTTGATCGTCCTTGCCGCGATCGTCATCGTCGCTGCCGCGCTTCGCCTCTACGCGCTGCCCGAGACGACGCTGCTCTTCGGTGACCAAGGGCGCGATTCGGAGATCGTTCAGGGGATAGTGGATCAGGAGCAGTTTCCCCTCCTCGGCCCGCAGGTGAGTACAGGCGCCTATCTCCGTGGGCCTGCGTACTACTACTTGCTTGCTCCAGGCTTCTTCGCCTCAGGGGGCGATCCACTTGGAGGAGCCGTTGAGACCGCCCTTGCAGACGTCGCAACCGTATTCCTCCTCGGCCTCCTCGGCCGCGGGATCGCCGGCTGGCCGGCTGGGCTCGCCGCGGCGGCACTTTGGGCCGTTTCGGGCTGGACGGTTGAATACGCTCGGTTCATGTGGAATCCGCAATTCATCCCGCTCTTCGAAATGCTCGTGCTGCTCTCTTTGATCGGGCTCTCCAGAGGAAGTCCTAGATGGGTTCTGCTGCTCGCGCCCGCATGGGCGGTAGCCTGGCAACTGCACGACCAGGCGGTCCTTCTCATTCCAGTCATCGCCATCTGGTGGGCAATCGTCCGACCGTCAGTTCCGCTCCGGATAGGCTCTGCTTCGATCGCTCTTGGAGCGCTCGTTGCAGCGCCGTTCTTGTGGTTCGAGCTGACGCACGGGCTGGTGAACCTTCGCGGCATGGTGATGCAGATCTTGGGGAATCCAGGCGAGGGATCACCCGCCCGCCCCGAACCAGCCGCCCAGCTCGCTCAGGTCGCTGCCGGCTTGGTGAGCGTCATGCCCGGAGGCCCGCTGGCAATTGTGCTATGGGTCGCCGTACTCGCCGGGCTCGCCTGGACGTTGAGTCGCCTCCACCAGCCGCAGTCCGAGGGATCGTTGCTTGTCACGCTCCTTTCCGTCGCCGCGCTTGAATATGCGCTCTGGCCAGTCCCAGTCGACACCTATTACCTATACGTCCTGGTTC
>JACDBS010000125.1 GCA_013694795.1 Chloroflexota bacterium
ATGCGTCGGTCGAATTTCGTGGGTAGGTTGAGCAGGTGGTGAGCTCCGCTGACTGTAGATCAGCCGTCTTTCGACTGTGGGGGTTCGATTCCCTCCCTGCCCACCATGCTTCCCATCCGAAGAGCCCGTCACCCGGATTCGGCGGAATCCTCGCCTCCCGACCGAGATTTACCAACATTGACCGATGGTTGTGGAGAATCGGCCGATCCTGCGACACTTCGGTCACCCCGTCGAGGACGGGTGACGCGTCGACGCGGGCCCACGTAGCTCAGCAGGCAGAGCACTTCCTTGGTAAGGAAGAGGTCTCCGGTTCGAACCCGGACGTGGGCTCCAGCCCGTCGATGCGCCCCATGGTGCGCCAGGCTTTCGGAGGCGATCGTTCGCGTTGGACTTCAACGTTCTGCTCCCGTTCCTCAGCTCGTTTCTCTCGTTCGCCTTCGCGGCGCTCGTCGGCGATCAGTGGCTGCGCCGACGCCAGCCATACCAGCTGGTCTGGACCATCGGCCTGGTGTGGTACGGCATCAGCGCCGGCACGGAGTTCCTGGGCAGCGCCTTCGGCTGGAACGAGGCCCTGTATCGGACCTGGTACCTGATCGGGGCATTCGGTGTCGCCGCCTACCTCGGGCTGGGCACCGTCTACCTGCTGAATCGGACGCGCTTCGGCTATTTCGTGGCCGCCTCGTTCGCCCTCGCGGGGCTGTTCAGCTACCTGACCAGCATCAAGTACGCCCGCGAGGGAAATCCCGCCGCCGATGCGACCGTGTTCGTGGTGGTGACGGCATCGTTGGCCGCCGGGCTGATCGTGGCGCTCGTGACGCGGTATGACCGCCGCTGGATCGGCCACGTGACGGCTGCCATCCTGGTCCTCGCCTCGCTGGCCGTGGCCGTCCTGACGCTCACCGCGCCGATCGCCGCGCCGGGCTTCGCCATTGACGAGATCGGCATCCCGGTTGGATCGGCCATGCCGTCGGACATTCGGATCCTGACCCCACCGTTCAACATCGTTGGCGCCTTCGCCCTCGTCTTCGGCGCCGTGTACTCCGCCTACATCTTCATGCCAAAGGCGCGCGTGCTGCGTGTCACGACCGCTGCGCCGATCATCGGCGGCATCGGCCGTGCGCTGGCGGTCGTCGTCAACTTCGTCGCCTCGCTGCCCGGCGCGGTGCGCGCCTTCCGGGCTGGGACGCTGAACTCACGGGTTCCGGCCACGCTGCTCATCGCGCTGGGCGGCTTCATCCCCGGCTGGACGAGCGGGCTCAACCGGTTCGGCGTGACCTGGTCGTTCTTCATCGGCGAGCTGCTCGGGGTGGTGCTGATCTTCGGTGGCTTCCTGGTCAGCATCGAGGTCTTCAGCGACGTACGGCTGCCGTTCACGCGAATCGTCCTCCGCCGCCGCGACCGCGAGCAATCGGTCGGCTGATCGCCGGCGGTCTCGTTGACATCCGAGGCGGGATCGCCGTAGAATCGACGGGCATTCCCCCGGTCACCAGGCCTTGTTCAGCGTGGCCGCCGCCGGGCGGATGACGAGGAAAAGAGAACCACGTGGCCAAGGCCGAGAATCGACCCGTGATCGCGCTGGCGTGCACCATCTGCAAGGAACGCACGTACAGCACGCGAAAGAGCAAGAGAAACGACCCGGGGCGCATGGAGCTGAACAAGTTCTGCCCGCGCTGCCGGCAGCATCAGCTGCATCGGGAAACAAAGTAGACGTGGCGGGCGCGTTCGTTAGGGGTGTAGCTCAATTGGTAGAGCACTGGTCTCCAAAACCAGCGGTTGCAGGTTCAAGTCCTGTCGCCCCTGCCACCTCACGCACTCATCCGCGACATGCATCCGCAGCCTAACCACGCCGTAGCAGGAAGACCGTACCCACCGTGTTGATCGGCATGCGCCGTTACCTGGTCGAGAGCTGGGCCGAGCTGAAGAAGGTCGCCTGGCCGACTCGCGAGACCGTGATCCGCCTCACCCTCCTGGTCGTGGCGGTGTCGCTCCTGGTCGGCATCTACATTTTTGTGCTCGACCGAATCTTCAATACGCTCCTTGACGTGGTGCTGCCGTGAACGACGAGACGGCCTCCGAGACGGTGAACGAGGCACGCGAGGCCGCTCGCCTCTCCCGCGAAGCGCCCCGCCCCGGTGAGCTGCCGGCCGGCAACACCAAGCAGTGGTACGTGATCCACACCTATTCCGGCTACGAGAACAAGGTGAAGACGAATCTCGAGCACCGCATCGAGTCGATGGGCGTGG
>JACDBS010000149.1 GCA_013694795.1 Chloroflexota bacterium
GCCCCGGGGCCCTCCAGCGCTTCGCCAACGCCGGCATGCCGTACCCGAACGGAATCGACGGCGGCTGGCCCTGGTACCAGCGCTACGGTTCACGCGGCGCGCCGCACAACCTGTACGTGGATCTCGAGGGCATGCGCGATGCGCTGGCCACGAACACGCGATTGAAGGCGCTGGCGGACCGCGTGGACGAGCTGCGACCGCCGTGGCAGTTCAGCGACGAGCCGGCGCTCCCCGAGGAGAGCCGCTCGGTGAACAAGGTCGACATCCGCACAAACAGCTACTGGCGCTTCGGCTTCACCTGGGACGCGGCGCAGGAGGTGTATCTGCGCAGCGACGCGGGTGTGTTCATCGAGGATGAGGCGACGGGACAGGCCCTTGCCCCGACTTCGGTCATCGTGCAGCGGGTGACGCAGGAGACGGTCTACGACGATCCGGATCCGGGCGGCTTCCCGCGTCGCCTCCAGCACCTCGTCGGCAGCGGCGACGCAACGCTCTACACCCGGGGTCGCGCGTACGCCCTGCGATGGGAGCGTCGCTCCGCCAGCGAGGGCACCATATGGGCCTTCGCGGCCGACGGCCAGCCGGTCGAGATGCCGCCGGGACAGGTGTGGTGGGAGATTTTGCCGGTCGAGGCGCGCCTGACCGAAAGCTGAGCATCGGTCCATACTGACCGCCATGGAGCCGATGGCGCGGTTGCCGATCGAGGTGACCGTCGAGATCCCGTCAGGCAGCCGCAACAAATACGAGTACGACCATGCCAGGCATCGGTTCGTGCTCGACCGGGTGCTGTACTCGAGCGTGCATTACCCGTGCGACTACGGCTTCATCGAGGGCAGCTTGGCCGATGACGGCGACCCGCTCGACGTCCTGGTCGTGATCGCCGAGCCGACCTTCCCCGGCTGCGTCGTCCGTGCCCGCCCGATCGGCGTGCTCGACATGGCCGATGAGAAGGGCCACGACTACAAGATCCTGGCCGTCGCGCACGACGACCCACGCTGGGAGGACGCCGATGCGCTGGAGGACCTCTCGCGGCATCGGCTGCGCGAGATCGAGAACTTCTTCCTGACCTACAAGACGCTCGAGAATCGGCCGACCGAGGTGAACGGCTGGCTTGGCGTCGACGACGCCTGGCGCATCATCGACGCCGCCATGACGGCCGGCCGATCCACGACCGAGGCCGAGCCGGGTACCTGGCGCTGAGCGAGCGCCGGCCCCTGCGGCTCGCCTTCCTGGCGGACCCGAACAGCGTCCATACCCGTCGCTGGATCGCCTGGTTCGCGCACGCCGGCCACGACGTCCACCTGGTCGACCTTTTCGGGACCGATCTCGAGCCCGGTCTGCCGGACGGGGTCCACATGGAGCGAGCCGCCGGAGACCTGGCGCGCCTCCTTCGGACGCTCGAGCCCGATGTCGTCCACGCCCACTACGTCCGTCGCTGGGGCTGGCAGGCGGCGCGCGCCGGGGTCCACCCGCTGGTCGTCACGCCGTGGGGCAGCGACCTGCTGCGCACGCCGTGGTGGGGCCTGCGCACCCGATTCTGGAATCGGTTCGCGCTGCGCTCCGCCGATCTCATCACCGTCTCGTCCGAGGGCATGCGCCGCGCCGCCGTCAACGCCGGCGCGCGAGCCAAGCGAGTCGAGCTCGTCAACCATGGCGTGGACACCACTCGCTTCAGCCCCGGCCCACCGCGTGCAACCATGGTAGAAGCCGATGACGCGCCGATCATCGTCTCGCCGCGCACCGTGCGCCCCCTCTACCGCCAGGAGGTCGTCGTGGACGCCGTGGCCGCCATCACCAGCTCCGAGCGGCGCCCGCTGCTCGTCATGAGCGCCCGCGGCGCCGATCCGGCCACCCTCACAGCGGTGCGCGAGCGCGCCGCCGCGCGCGGCATCGGCGATCGCCTGCGCATCCTCGATGACGTTGCCCATGACGAGCTGCCGGATCTGTTCCGCCTTGCGGACGTGGTGGTATCGGTGCCCGACACGGACAGCCTTCCGCTCACCGTGCTGGAGGCAATGGCCTGCGGCACGCCCGTCGTCGTCAGCGACCTGCCCGCGGTCACACCGGTCATCGGCCCGCTCGACCCGCTGGCGACCGAGCTGGTCGTCGGCGTCGGCGACGTGGGGGCCACCGCGGTAGCCCTTGATCGCGCGCTGCGCCTGACCGATGCCGAACGCGCGCGACTGGGCCGGGCCCTGCGCGCGTTCGTGATTCGGACGGCCGATTACGACACCAACATGACGCGCATGGAGGCCCTGTACCGCCGCCTGGC
>JACDBS010000154.1 GCA_013694795.1 Chloroflexota bacterium
GCGCACGCCGGGTCGCCAGCCGGGCGCAGGCGGCGTAGGCGACCGGCCCCAGGGCCGCCAGGAGGAGGTAGAACTGCGCCTCGACCGCCAGGGACCAGGCCGGGCCGATCGTCCAGAAGATATGGACACGGTCGAAGACCTGGGTGAACGTCAGGTGTGCGATGAGATCGCGCACCTGCTCCTCGCCGCCACTGAATCGCCAGACCCAGACCGTGACGATGGCCAGGTAATAGGGTGGCAGGAGCCGAATCGCCCGCCGGAGGAGGAAGCCGCGCGACGATGGCAGCCCGCGCTGCTCGATCGCCGCGCGCGAGAATGGCAAGAAGAGCAGGAAGCCCGAGAGCACGAAGAACCAGGCCACCGGTGCCTCAAGGTTGTGGAAGAGCAGGTGCAGCAGCGTACCCGTATAGACCTCACGCGACGTCCCGGTGCCCTCGCGCGAGTACTGGTAGGCGTGGAAGACCACGACCAGCAACGCGGCCACCCCACGATAGGCATCGAGTTCGGCGAACCGGGCCGACTGGACGCCAGGCGCGGAATTCCTCGCGCCGTCGACGCTTCGGCCTGTCGCGCGATGTGCCTCCTAGCTCATGCCACGAACTCCGTCCGCGCCTCGGGCGTGATCACCAACAGCAGACCACCGGCGTGCTCCACTGCAAGCCAGACCGACAACGGCTGGCACGACTGCGGCTCATTATCGACTGAGCGCGGCATTGCTAGCATGGCTCACTCGTTGCGCTCGTCTCGGTCCGAAGCCTGTAGACCATGGGCACATATCTCCCTCTCGATACGTAGCCGGGGGGCCAGCTACGCGGCCTCGGATAGCGGCCCGTGTGGCCCCGTTTGCTCTCAGTATGGGCCGTGCGTCCGACCGCGCCCATAGCCGATACGTCCCAACTGCTGCGGTACTCCCGCGGTTTCAACCGCCTGCCTCCTCGCGCATAAGCCCTGACGCGGAGGCACCAGGCGCTTGACGGCCCGATCGCCCCATGATAGCCTTCAAACAACGTTTCCTATCGGGATATTTCATCATGCCGCGTGCCCACCGTCCTTCGGGTCTCCCTACGGGTCTTTAGGAAGGTAGGCGGCATTCCGAGCGAGGATGGTGCGACGATGGCCGCCTCCGCGTTCCCGCTCTTTCCCGCCGGTGCTATCCCGGCACACCTCTGGCTTGATGGCGCGTTCGTTCCCTGGCACGACGCGACAGTCCACGTCACCGCGATGGGCGCGGGCGCGGGCGTCGCAGTCTTCGAGGGTATCCGGGCCTATGGCAGCGGCGATGGCGAGGCCCTCAATGTCTTCCGCCTGCACGAGCATCTGGAGCGCTTGCTCGACTCGATGACCATGATGCGGATGCCGCTCCACCACTCGGCGGACGACCTGGCCGCCGCCACGATCGAACTGCTCCGTCGCAACGAGGCACGCGGCGACACCTATATCCGCCCGGTCGCCTATTACAGCGGCCTGGAGCATAATTCCTTCGGCGACACCCTCGGTGCTCCGCCATCCCTCCTGATCTGGAACCGTCCGACCGGAACCCAACTCCTCACCGAGCGTGGCAAGCACGTCTCGATCTCCTCCTGGACGCGGATCGCCGACAATCAGATGCCGCCCCGGATCAAGGCGATGTCGAACTACCAGAACAACCGTCTGGCTCAGCTCGATGCGCGCGTGAGTGGCTACGACGACACGATCATGCTCACCGCCACCGGGAAGGTCGCCGAGGCACCGGGTGCCTGCGTCTTCCTGGTGCGCCGGGGCGAGGTGATCACGCCGAGCGTGACGAGCGGCATCCTGGAGAGTATCACCCGTGACGCCATCATTCGCCTCTGTCGCGAGCGCCTGGGGCTGACGGTGATCGAGCGCGAGGTGGACCGCACCGAACTCTATGTCGCCGACGAAATTTTCTGCTGCGGCACCGCCGCCGAGGTCACGCCGGTCCTCTCGGTCGATCGCATCGCCGCGCGGGCGGGCGGCATGGGTCCGGTTACCCGTCAACTCGACCGCCTCTATCACGATGTCGTGCGTCGCATCGACGAGGGCTATGCGGAGTGGCGGACGGAGGTAGAGCGTGCGTAGTAAGGCATTGGTCATCAAGTAGACGAGTGCGCGGGCGAACGCGCGAAGTCCTCCGTTGCCCCACGACTCACGATGAGGAGCGAAGCGACCATGCGCCACAACGCGATGAAAGCCCGCCTCGCCCGAGGCGGTTGGACTGCTGGCCCGATCCTGCCGATCGCCGCGCCCGCGCTGGTGGAGGTGGTGGCGCTGGCAGGCTTCGACCATGTGCTGATCGATGCCGAGCATGGCCACATCAGCGTGGCCGATTGCGAAGGGCTGGTGCGCGCTGCCGAGGCAAGCGGCATCACGCCGATCGTCCGCGTGCCGGTCAATGCGCCCGAGGCGATCCTGCGCTATCTCGATACCGGGGCGCAGGGCGTCCTGGTACCCCAAATCTCCTCACGCGAGGATGCGGAACGCGCGGTGCGGGCGGCGCGCTACCACCCGCTCGGGCAGCGCGGCCTCGCCGGGACGCGCGCCTCCGACTATGGCCTGCGCGGCTCGCTGCAAGACTATGTCCGCGAGGCGAACGAGCAATTGCTGGTCCTTGGGCTGATCGAGGACATTCGCGCGGTGGAGAACCTGCCCGCGATCCTGGCGGTCGAAGGTTTGGATATCATCTCGATCGGCCCCGCCGACCTCTCGCAATCGATGGGACAACCCGGTGACGTGCAGCACCCAGAGGTGCAAGCCGCCATCGCCGAAATCATCCGGCAGGGTGTCGCGGCGGGCAAGGTCGTCGGCATGAACTGTCCCACCGCTGAGGCCGTCGCCCGCGCGCGCGCGCGCGGCGTGCGCCTGACCAGTGTGGCGATCTTCGGCCTGCTGGCGCAGGGCGCGCGGGCGTATCTGGCGGGGTGAGACGCCCCGATTTTTGCCGGGCCACTGGTCGCTGCTGTCGCTGGTGTTTTTGCTTCTCTGGTTTCTCTAGTGCAGCATCAGGGCGCCTGTTCGGGGATGGGGAGGTGGTCGTGGTAGGCGCAGCCCAGGGCGT
>JACDBS010000185.1 GCA_013694795.1 Chloroflexota bacterium
GGATCCGGCGGCTGACGGCGAATAGATCTGCGTTGATCTCGAGGGCCAGGGCGGTGAACGCGTCGCGATCTCCCTTCATCGCTCGGTCCACGAGTTCGCGCATGACATTCCCTTCAGTCGCTCCTGCCAGTATGAGTCGGCAGCGGGCCGAATCCTTCAAGCGCGGCGATGGGGAGGAGCCGGTTTGGTAACGGTTCTGGTAAACGGAAGCATGGGGCGAGTCGTCCCATCGCGGCCTTTCGCGTCTGCCACTACACACCAAACGTGATCAGATGGGACAGGAAGGGATGCGAAGTGACGGGTGGATAGGCCTCATAACCCGAAGGTCGGCGGTTCGAATCCGTCCCCCGCAACCAAGCCGCTTTCCAGAATGTCGGAACCCGCCTCCCGCCAGGCGGGTTTCGTCTTGTCCGGCATCATGGGTTCGGTACAATGCGGCGGCCTACTCCGCCTTCGCCCCGAGCGAGCCCCCAGGAGGGTCGACGCGCCCGATGACGGTGAACCCCAGGGTCAACCCCAAGAAGCTGCGCCCGTACGACGAGCCGCCGAAAGGGCGCCGCACGCTCATTCCGGATACCCCGGATAGCGCGGCGACCGGCTTCCTGATCGCCGCGGCGCTGTGGCTGGCTCTGGCCGGCGGCCTGGGCGTGCTCGCCATCGGCATGCGGATCGTGAGTATCGAGTTTTCGTTCCCGCTCCTCTTCGGATTCGAGTTCGAGCTCAACGAGCGTCGAGTGGAGTACGCCTTCGTGAACGCGACCGCGTACGGCTGGCTGACGAACGCGGGCTTCGCGGCGGTGGCCTTCATGACGCCGCGCCTCCTCGGGCGACGCCTGTCGATGGAGAAGCTCCTGTTCCTCGGGCTCGTGGCCTGGAACATGGCGCTCATGGGCGGGCTGGCCCTGCTCTACGTCCTGGACCTGGGCCCGCACTCGGCGCTGACCGCCTTTCCCTGGTTCGTGGACGGGGGCCTGGCCACGGGCGCGCTCATCGTCACGTCCGCGTTCTTCGCCACTGCCGCAACCTCCCTGCGAACGGGCTACGTGAGCCTGTGGTTCGCGGCAATCGCGCTCCTGTCAGTGCTGGGCCTGATGACCTTGAATGCCGGGCTCGGGCTGCTGGAACTCATCCTTGGGCTGGATGCGCTGCCGGCGGCGCTCGCATCGGCCTTCATCGAGCGTGCCATGGCGACCGTGTGGCTGCTCGGCATGGCATACGCGACCCTGCATTACATCGTTCCCCGCGCCGTCGGCCAGCCGCTCGTTTCGGGCGGCCTGGCCATGCTGACCTGGCTGACGTGGCTTGCCCTGGCGCCCGCATCGGCCCTGGCCGTGCTGGTCGATCCAAGCGTGCCGTTCATCTTCACCACCCTCGGGGCGGTGGCCACCATGCTGCTCATCGTTCCGGCGGCGCTCGCCGTCGGTAACCTGGTCGCGACGATGCAGGGCCGTTGGACGCTCCTGTTCGGCACCGGGGCGCCGGCCCTGGCGATCGTCTCGTTGGCCTTTCTCCTTGGTACCAGCCTGTTGGAGGCGATCGGCGCGCTGCGCGGAGTGGACGCCCTGGTTGGCGGCACCGAGTGGCATGCCGGCGTCTGGATATGGGGCATGTACGGAGCCTTCACCCTGGCCGCCTTCGCCCTGGCCGATCACGCGCTGCCGCGCATGTTGCGCCGCGCCTGGGGTGGCGGATTCCTCTCCGTCGCGCAACTGTGGCTGGTGTTTGGCGGCGCCACCATCGCCGGCCTGGCGCTCATGGGTGGAGGCCTGGCCGAGGGCTCGCTGCTGGCGCAGGGCACGGCGGCCGATGCGATTGGTGCTGAGCTGATGATCTACCGGGCCATTGCCCTGGCCGGCTTCGGCCTGGTCGCGCTTGCCGGCTTGGCAATGATCACAACCATGTTCCTGATGTACACCAGCGCCAGGCCGATCGAGTACGCCGCTCCAGGTCAGCCCGCCACCGTCGCGGCAGGGCACTGACCGATGACCGTTCACACACCCATCGAGACGCGCCGATCCGGCCTGCCGGCCTGGGCCGTTGGTCTCACGGTCTTCGTCTTCCTGGTCGGTGGGGTGTACCTGGCCTCCAACCTGTCGGGCGAGAATCCGGCATTCGCGATTCCCGGCGCCAGCGCGCCAGCCGCCTCGGGTGGCGAAGCCGATCCAGCCGTCGGCCAGGCGCTCGTGGCGGAGGCCGGCTGCACCGCCTGCCACGGCCCCAATCTGGATGGGGACATCGGTCCGGCGCTGCTGGCCGTCGCGGATGGTCCGGTGAGCGAGAACCTCGCCGATCTGGCCGCCGAGTATCCGGACGACTGGATCCACCTCTGGATCGACGGCACCACGCCGGAGACCGAGGGCATCGATCGCATGGGCATGCCGCCGTTTGGCGGCCAGCTCTCTTCGGAGCAGATCGACGCGATTGTCGCCTACCTGAAGAGCCTCTGACTCCAGGTGGCCGATCCGGCCGCGCTCAGCGGGCGCGGAATTCCCGTCCTCATCGGCGCCGATGAGATGGTGCGCATCGACGAAGCCGCCGTGCGCCTGGGGCTCGCCGACGAGGCATTGATGGAATCCGCCGGCGCGGCCGTGGCCGAGGTCGCCCAGGCCGAGCTTGGCCGCCTGGCCGAGCGCGTGCGCGGCCCTGCCGGACCGCTCGTACGGCCGCCATTGGTCGTCGTGCTGTGCGGGCCCGGCAACAACGGGGGAGACGGCTTTGTGATCGCGCGGCGCCTGGCTGCCACCGGCCGCTCCGTGCTGGCCGTCCTGGTCGCCGATGCCAGCAAGATGTCTGGGGTGGGCGCAACGCACAATTGGGGCGTACTCCAGGCGATGGCATCGGCCGGCTCCCTGGAGCTGTTCGTGGCGCCGACGCCCGAGATGCTGCTCCGCCTGCGCGACCGAATCGCCTCCGCGACGCTGGTGGTGGATGCGCTGTTGGGCTCAGGCTCTTCGGGACCATTGCGCGAGCCGATCTCGACCGCCGTGGATCTCATCAACGCCACCCGCACGCATGCCCAGGCCGTCGGACGGCCGATTTCGGTGCTGGCGGTGGACACGCCGACGCGGATCGACCTCACCGGCGGCGCGCGCTCGACGCCGGTGGTGACCGCCGACGTGACCGTCACGTTCCACCGTGCCAAGGCGGGCTTCGCGCTGGATCGAGAGGCGCGGCGTCTTGCCGGCCGCTACCTGGTCGCGCCCATCGGGATCCCGCTCGAGGCGGAGGAGGGAGTCGTGCCGCCGGACGGCGACTGGCCGCCGGGACGCATCACCGAGATCACCTGGCAGGAACCGGTTGAGCGGGCGGACGCGGCGCATCGGCCCGGCGGCGGGATCGCGGCCGGACCCGGCCGCACGGACTGACCCTTCCCCGGGCTGTGTTGCGTTGAGCGCACCTATCTACGATCCATACGTCTATTGGGACCAGAAGTTGCGGAGGCACGCAACATTGCGCACCACTCAAGGCGGATGGCGACGCTGCTTCGTAATTGGGTGCGTTGACTGCAACCGGGGTCGCAAGCGGGCACGGGACGGTTAGCCGCGCTAACCTTTCCGCATGTTCGATTACGCCGAAGCCGCCGTTGAGGCGGCGCTGGCGGCCGGTGCCCGATACGCGGACGCGCGAGTCATGGATCGCCGCCACGAGTCGATGAACGCCCGCAATGGCGAGATCGAGGGACTCTCCCAGGACGGATCCGCCGGGCTGGGCGTTCGAGCCCTCATCGGCTCCGGCTGGGGATTCTTCTCCACCGCGGACCTCAGCACCCAGAGCTCCAGAGCTGCGGGCGCCCAGGCGGCGGCCATCGCGCGCGCCAGCGCATCGGTGCCGGGCAAGGACCTGGAGCTGGCGCCGGTCGACGTTCGCCAGGACCATTGGGAGAACCCGGTCGTCGAAGACCCGCTGTCGGTTTCATTGGCCGAGAAAGTAGACCTGCTGGTCGCCGTGACACGGACCATGCGCGAGCAAGGCACCGATGTCGCCGCGGCGCGCTACGACGTCTGGGACACCACGAAGTGGCTCGCCTCGAGCGATGGCCACCGCATCGATCAGCGCATCCGCGAATGCGGTGCGCAGATGGAGGCCACCGTCAACGGCGAGAGCGAGACGCAGCGGCGCAGCTATCCCGGCATTCGTGGCCAGTACGGCACCCGCGGCTGGGAGCTGGTGCGCTCGCTCGACCTGGAGGGCAATGCGGCGCGCATTGCGCAGGAGGCGCGCGCCCTGCTCAGCGCGCCCGAGTGCCCGAGCCATGACGCCACCGACCTCATCATCGGCTCCGAGCAGATGGGGCTCCAGATCCACGAGTCGGTCGGCCACGCGGTGGAGCTCGACCGCATCCTCGGCTGGGAGGCAGCCTTTGCCGGAACGTCCTGGCTCGATCTCGCCCAGATCGGTGACCTGCGTTTCGGCAGCGAGCTCATGAACATCACCGCCGATGCCACCCTGCCCGGCGCCCTCGGCTCATTCGGATACGACGACGAAGGGACTCCCGCCCACCCGGTCGACATCGTGAAGGACGGCGTTTGGGTCGGAGTGCTCTCCGGCCGCGACTCCGCGGCACTGGCGGGCCTCGCCTCCTCAGGCGGCGCGGTCCGCGGTGACGGCTACAACCGCCTGCCCATGGTGCGCATGACGAATGTCGGCCTCCTGCCGGGCACGTCCAGCCTGGAGGAGATGATCGCCGCCACCGACGACGGCATCCTGATGGACACGAACCGCTCGTGGTCGATCGACGACAAGCGCCTGAACTTCCAGTTCGGCTGCGAGATCGGCTGGGAGATCAAGCATGGGAGGCGCGGCCGGATGATCAGGAACCCGACCTACACCGGCATCGGTCCGCGCTTCTGGGGCTCGCTCGACATGCTTGGCAACGAGTCGGAGCGGACCTTCTGGGGCACCCCGAACTGCGGCAAGGGCCAACCGGGGCAGATCGGCCACACCGGCCACCCATCGGTGCCGTGCCGCTTCAGCGGCGTGCGGGTGGGGGTGCGCGGATGAGTGCGCTCCTTGAGATCTGCGACCGGGTGCTGGCCACGGTCGGGACCGATGCGGAGGCGGAGGTCACCATCACCGCCGGCACGGAGGCACTGACCCGCTTCGCCACCAGCTTCATCCACCAGAACGTCGCCGACGCGGTCCAGCGGGTGCACCTGCGCCTGGCCCTGGACGGCCGCGTCGCCGAAGCCACCGCCAACCAGACCGATGACGACGCGCTGTCGCAGTTGGTGCGCTCCACGCTGGACGCGGCCCGCGTGCAACCGGTCGACCCCGGCTGGCCGGGCCTGGCGCCGGTTGCCGAGGCTTCGGCGATCGACCACTGGGACGATGCCACCGCCTCCGCCGAGCCGGACGCTCGCGCGTTGCGCGTCGGCGCGTTCGTGGATGCCGCGGATGGGCTCGAGACGGCGGGCTTCTGCTCGACCGAGGGAGTAAACGTCGCCTTCGCGAACTCGGCCGGCCAGCGGCTGACGGGCAGGACGACGGTGGCGCTCATTGACGGGATCGCGCGGACGCCGATGTCGGACGGCAGCGCCAGGGCTGCATCGCTCAGGCTGTCGGACGTTGATGGCTCCGCGGTCGGCGAGGATGCCACGCGGCGCGCGCGCGAGTCTGCCGATGCGACGGACCTGGAGCCCGGCCGTTACGAGGTCGTGCTGTCCCCGTCGTGCGTGGTGGACATCCTCGGATTCCTGGCGATCTACGGCTTCAACGGCCGGGCGGTGGAGGAGGGGCGATCATTCGCACGCGTTGGCGAGGAGCAGTTCGACACCTCCCTCACCCTGGCCGATGACGTGACGCACCCAGCGGCGGTTGGTGTCGGGTTCGATGCCGAGGGCACGCCGAAACGGCGCGTCGAGCTGGTGCGCCAGGGCGTGACGAGCGGCCTCGTGC
>JACDBS010000176.1 GCA_013694795.1 Chloroflexota bacterium
TTCCCGTGCGGGCCATCGGCAGGCTGCCGGAGGTCGGCGGCGTTGGTGCGGCCGCGGCCGGGCCGTAGCCGATCTTGGTTCCGTCGGGGCTGATGGTGAAGACGTTCAGTGCGATATCTGTATTGTCGAACGAGGCGACACCGATCACCTTCTCGCCCAGGCCCGGCGCACCGGCCGAGTAGACGCCGCTTGCGCCGCTGTTGCCGATGGACGCAACCACGACCATGCCTATGCCGGACTCGACGAGATGGTCGCTGGCCGTGGCGGTCGGGTACTGGGGCCAGGTGAAGGCGGAGCCGATGCTCATGTTGAGCACGTTCATGCCATCCGCGCGAGCGCGCTCCATGGCGGCGATCATGATGTCGGCCGTGGTCGAGCCGTCGCAGCCGAAGACGCGATAGGCGCCGAAGGTCACGCCGGGTGCCACTCCGCGCGCTCCGCCCGCGGCGGGATCCCCGCTGGCGCCAACGATGCCGGACACGTGGGTGCCATGGCCATTGCAGTCATCGGGATCGTTGTCGGGTGCGGTGATCGGGTTGTAGGCCGGTGACGTCTCGTCTGCGTTGTAGTCATCGCCCACGAAGTCCCATCCGAGCGCGACCCGACATCCCGTGCCAAAGCAGCCGCCCAGATCCGGATGGTTGTAATCGATCCCGGTGTCCATGACGGCGACCTTGATGCCCGCCCCGGTCAGTCCGAGCTCAGCCTGCGCCACATCTACACCCGTCATGGCGAGTGCAGTGCTCAGCTCAGGTAGAGACTGGCTTGTCTCAGGGATCGCAATCGTGGCCACCGGATAGATGGCCTTCACCCCGGCAACCGTCTGGAGTGCTTCGAGCTGGGCGCTGCCGGCGCGGATGGACAGCCCGTTCCAGAGTGTCCCGAAGGCAAAACGCTCCTCGAACACCACGCCCTTGCGCTTGGCATCGGCGCGGAAGGCCTGCTTTTCCTTGGTCAAGTTGGCCTGTGACGTTCCGTCCACGGCCGGTGGGCTGGCCAGCTCGACGAACCAGAGTTGGGCAGATTCATCCACGAGCTGACCGTCCTCGTTCGACGGCGCCGGCTCAAGGGGTTGGATCTCCGCGGCTGGATCCTGCGCATATGCGGCCATGGGAAGGACGAGCGTCAGGACGCTCAGCAAGATGAGAAGTCGTCGTACCACGAACTGGAAACCTCCGCGTGCAGATGCAAGCACACGACCGCTCGTGCGGCCGGATGATCGGAACGTGTCGCTCCGGCTGGGTCGATAGGCGTTCTACCCGCCCCGGCGCTCTTGGGACGCAGTGGGCGGATGCGGAGGTGAGGCAGTGATGCTAGGCCGTGCGGACGGGCGGGTCAAATCCGACTTGACCTTGCCGGCTCAGCGAGCGACCGCCCGGACGCCTCCGGAAAGCAGGGCCATCATGCGTGACAACACGAAAGCCGAAACCTGGTTCACATCAAGCGCCGGCACAAACTCGGTGAAAACGGCGCCCGCCAGGCGCGGACCGATTCCGGCCAGCAGATCCCGCGCCTCGTCGTAGCTCAGCCCGCCCGGCGCCAGGGCGGAGACAGCCGGAAAGACCGATGGATCCAGCCCATCGCAGTCGAAGGCCACGAAGACCGATGCGTCCGTCGGCACCTGCGCGAGCAGCCACGGGACGCCACGCACGCGCAGCTCGTGCGCGGTGACGAGCAGGTTGCCGGCGGCGCGGGAGTCATCGACATCGGGGGCGCGCGCGGAGCCGACGCCCCGCAGACCCACGTGAAGGATTCGTGAGACGTGCGGCATCTCCGACGCGCGACGCATCGCCGAGGAGTAGCCCTCGCGCACGCCGTCGATCTCGTCGCGGAAGTCGAGGTGAGCATCGACCTGGAGGACGGTCAGAGGGCCGCCGCCTTCATACGCACGCAGGATCGGGATCGGCACCGAGTCGTCACCGCCGATGCACAGCGGGAGCGCCCCGCGCTCCAGGATTGCGGCCACCGCGGCGGTCGTCTGTGCCGAGTTGCCGGGGCCGTCGGTGGCGTCGCCGGGGACATCGCCGGCATCGGCCATGCGCGGCAGGTGCATCGGTCCATCAAGGTCGAAGTCCCAGTGGTCGCGGAAGCGGGCTAGGCGAGCGGCCCGACGGCGGACGACGGTCGGGGCCATGGTGCAGCCGGCCGTCGTGCCCGGGCGCGGATAGGGCCAGCCGAACGGCACCCCGAGGATGGCGATGTCGGCTTCGAGGCGTGTCAGATCCGTCTCGACCGGGGCACCAAGGAATCCGGACACCGGCTGGTTCATGCGCACGACAGGCAGCCTACCAGCGCGCCAGTCGATCGAGGCGCACTCCCGGCAACCCCGGTGGCCCGACCAGTGTGATCCAGCCGGTACCATCGACACCTCTCACCAAGCCGCCCATGGAGGACCGATGTCGCAGCTCCTCGTCCTCGCCGGGTTCGGGTTTCTGCTGGGCATGCGCCACGCCACCGATGCCGACCACGTGATCGCCGTGACCACGATCCTCAACCGCAGCCGACGATTGCTGGACACGACCCTGATCGGTGCGCTGTGGGGTCTGGGCCACACGGTCACGGTCGTCATCGTGGGCGTGCTCATCATCGTGTTCAACGTGGTCATTCCCCCGGCGCTGGGCCTGGCCATGGAGTTCGCGGTGGCGCTCATGCTCATCGGTCTCGGCATCCTCAACCTCACGGGCGGATTGCGAGCTCTCACCGAGCGGCTCACGCCGCCCGCGCCGATTCATGCGCACGTCCACGAGCACGCAGATGCCAGCGAGCATCCGCCGCCCGGGCACGCGCACCTTCATGGCCACGGGACCGATCCGCACCTCGGCGGCCGGGGGAGCGTGGTCGCGACCTTCGGCTGGTATCAGCTCCTGCGTCCCGTGGTGGTGGGGCTCGTGCACGGACTGGCCGGCAGTGCCGCGGTGGCGCTCCTCGTCCTGGCCACCATCCAGGACACCGGCACCGCGGTCGCGTACCTCGTCATCTTCTGCATCGGCGTCGCGGCCGGAATGGCGACTCTCACCACGGTCATCGGGCTGCCCCTCCGGGTCGCGCGCGCTAGGTCCGTCCAGATCAATCGATGGCTGACGATCGGCTCCGGGCTTCTCTCGCTGGCCGTTGGTCTGTACCTCGCCTACCAGATCGGCTTCGTCGACGGCCTGTTCACCGGCGACTTCCGCTGGAAGCCGGCCTAGCGCCCATCCGGTCGTCGGCCGTCAGTCGCGAACGCCCTCTCCAACCGGATAGCTGATCTCGAGCGGCTTGCCCGTCTCCAAGAGGGTCTTGAGGCCGGACAGGATCGGCACCCAGCCGTGCGCGACGCTCTTGTACGTGGACGTCTCGCCGTCAAATTCGTCGTGGGTCAGGATGAGCAGCGTCGCCTCGCCGCGCGGCTCGATCGACCACGTGCAGCGCGACGGTGACGCATCGGTTCCGGGAAAGAAGAAGGTATGCACGAGCTTGCGGGGCGCATCGGCCTCGACGACCTGGCATTCAATGGCAGCGGTGCCGTCGGGGTTGCGGTAGACCATCGGGGATCCGGGCTGCCAGTCGGACTCGACTGTGTTGCCGTAGTAGTACTGCCTGGTGAACTCCGACTCGGTCAGCGCGCGCCAGACCTGCTCCGGAGTTGCAGCGATGTAGACCTCGTAGACGTGCTTGGGTAACTCGGACATGGTTCGGTTCTCCACGGTGTGCTTGATATCCGCCATCGCCTCGACCAGGGGCTCGGCGTAGCGGCTGATCCACCGGTCCGCGATGAGGCGGATCGGCACGGGGTTCAGGAAGTGGAGCTTGCGGCGGCCGTCACGGCGCGTCGTGAGGAGGTGCGCCTCCTCGAGCACCCGCAGGTGCTTCATGACGCCGAAGCGGGTCATCTGCGGCAGCGCCGCTTCGAGCTCGCCCAGCGTCTGGCCGTCACGCACCCGAAGCCGGTCCAACAGCCTCCGCCGATGCGGATCGGCAAGCGCTCTGAAGGCCGGCTCCAGCTCTTCCATCGCCGTCGACTATATGTGACCTCTCAGTCACATGTCAAGGCAACGCGGCGCTGGCCCCGAGATTCCCGCCCCATGGGCATAACGGCAACTGAGTGGCCGAACTAGCCCCCCCACGGGAAGGATGGCCACCCACGAGCCTCCCTGCCTGGCCATACCTTTCGCCCCACGAGAAGTCGGCCACTCTTTGGCCGATACGCCCGCCCCATGGGAATCGCCGCCGCTCAGCGACAAGTCCGCAAAATCACCGCTCAGACGAAACGGAGTCCCTCGGCCTCCGGCTCCTCGAGGGAGCGGGCGCAGGTCGGGCACCACAGTCGGGCCTCGAGGGGCGTGCCACACGAGGCGTGGCGCATCGGCTCGGCGTGGGCGGAGCCACGGGAGCCCCAGTCGGCCAGCAGGCGCAGGACGCCCGCGAGCTCGAGTCCCTCATCGGTCAACGCGTAGGTGAAGCGCGGCGGGCGGTCCGAATAGGGTGTCGCGAGCACGATCCGCTCTCCCTCAAGTCGCTTCAATCTCTCCGACAGGATATTGGGCGCCAGCCCGCTGATCGCCTCCGACAGCTCGCCGAACCGGCGCGGTCCCTCGAGCAGCGCCTCGATCAGAAGGAGGCTCCATCGGTCACCCACGCGCTCGAGGGCCGCCGCCAGGGGAGTCTGCGGAGCGGGCATGCGGGGATCGTAGGGCATCGGCCTTGACAATGGCTGCCGAAGGAGTAACTTGCGCATTGCAAGTCACATCCTACCAGCGGAGAGAGCAGACATGGCAACCTTGGCTGACCTGGGCCGGGAGATCGGCGGCATTGCGGAGACCGTTGGACCGTCGGTGGTCGGGATCGGCAACCGATGGCGCGGCGGCTCCGGCGTGGTGATCGGCGAGAACCGGATCCTGACGAACGCCCACAACCTGCATGGCGACGAGGTGACCACCACCTTCGCCGATGGACGCAGCGCCGAAGCAAAGGTCGTCGGCGTGGACGCTGACGGCGACCTGGCCGTCCTGGAGGTCTCGACCGAAGGGGCCCGGGCACTCGTGCTTGGGACCGATGCGCCCGGCATCGGCACGCCGGTCGTGGCGCTCGGCAATCCGAACGGGCATGGTCCGCGGGTCACCTTCGGCTTCGTGAGCGGCACTGGCCGATCCTTCCGCGGACCACGCGGACGTCGCGTCGCTGGCGCCGTCGAGCACACCGCGCCCCTGATGCCGGGTTCGTCCGGCGGACCCGTGGTGGACCTCGCGGGCAACCTCCTCGGCATCAATACGAACCGGCTGGGAAATGGGTTCTACCTGGCCATCGCCGCCGATGCGGCGCTGCGCGATCGTGTTGGCGCCCTGGGACGAGGCGAGTCGCCGACGCGACGACGCCTGGGCGTCGGCCTGGCGCCGTCGCACGTTGCCCGGCGCCTGCGCCACGCGGTCGGCCTTCCGGAGCGGGATGGCCTCCTCGTGCGCGAGGTGGAGGACGATTCCCCCGCCGCGAAGGCCGGCATTGCCGAGGGCGACCTGATCGTGGCGGTCGGCGATCGCCAGATCGCGAGCGCCGACGACCTATTTGACGCGCTGGGGACCGAGGGCGAGCTACGCATCACCATCGTCCGCGGCGCAGATGAGCAGACCGTCACGGTAGGCGGATGATCGGCGTGGAACCGGGCGTGGCGCAGGTGCTGGAGCGCGGCGAGACGATGGACATCACCACCATCGGCCGTCGCACCGGCCAGCCGCGGCGGGTCGAGCTCGTGTACCACAACGTGGATGGGCACATCGTCATCAGCGGCAGGCCAGGCTTCCCCCGGAGCTGGGTCGCGAACCTGCGCGCGAACCCGCGCTTGACGTTCCACCTCAAGCGGAGCGTTCAGGCCGATCTGCCGGCCACGGCGCGCGTCATCACCGATCGCGCCGAACGCGAGCGCCTCCTTCGCCCGATCGCCAGGCTGTGGCGGATCGACCATGCGCTGATGGTGCGCTCCGCCCCGCTGGTGGAGGTCACGTTCGACTGATCGGCCGAGCTCAGGGGATCAGAGAATCGCCGGCGCGGCGACATCTGCTCGGCCTCCACGCCTCCGAGCGGTGGCGTACATGGTCTCTGTGGGTTGCACGCGGCTCGCTCGGCATTGCGCGGCGTCCTGGCCTCAAGTCGCTCTAGACTTCACCCGTGTTCGCTTCCGTCCACGTCATCGGTACCGGGCGGGCCGGCGGTGCCATCCGCGCCAGACTGGCGGAGCGGAGCCTGCGGGTGACTGATGGGCGCGAACCGGACCCGGC
>JACDBS010000215.1 GCA_013694795.1 Chloroflexota bacterium
ACGCACGTCACTCGCTCGGGGATTGGCTCACGGGAAGTTCCTGGCGCGTCGCGAGGCGCAGCTCGTGGCCGTAGTCGAGCCGGATCACGACCTACTCCGGCCGGCCCTCGAGAAGCGCCGCGAGCGCCTTGCGGTCGCTTCGCGCCCCTGGTCGGGAGGCTCTCCCGACACTCCTGCGTCCTGCTGGATCAATCCTCGGGCATCCGGATCCAACCCTGGCGCATCGCGTACACGACCGCCTGGGTGCGGTCATTAACCGAAAGCTTACGAAGGATGGAGCTCATGTGGTTCTTGACCGTCTGCTCGCTGATGCCCAGCGCGTAGGCGACCTGCTTGTTCGTCATGCCCTGCGCGATGTTGTCCAGGATCTCCACCTCGCGCGGCGAGAGCGGCGCGAAGATCGGCTGGGCCTCGGACCCATAGACCGCAAGCTCGCGGAACTCCTTGAGCACTCGCGAGGCGACCGCCGGCTTGGCGAAGACCTTGTCATTGATGAGGTACTCGCCGGAGCGGACGCGCCGGATGATGGCGATCAGGTCGGTGGGATCGATGTCCTTCAGCACGTACGCCGCGGCGCCGGCCTTGATGGCATCGAACAGCTGATCCTCGTCGTCGTTCGAAGCGAGCACGATGACGCCGGTGTGCGGCAGCTCGCGCTTCAGGCGCTGGGTGGTCTCGATGCCGTTCGGTGACGGCAGCCCCAGGTCCATCAGGACGACGTCCGGCGTCAGCTCCTGGATGGCGGCCAGCGCCTCGCGCCCGGTGCCGGCCTCGCCGACGACCTCGATGTCACTCTCGAGCTCGAGAATGTTGCGGACGCCGCGACGGAACAGCGTGTGCCCGTCGACGATGACGACCCGTATCTTTCCGGCGCGGCGATCCCCGCCCCTGCGGCGCTCATCAACCTTGATCTCGGTGTCTACCACTGGATGCCTCCTCCTACCGTGAATCGGTTCTCTGCTCCGGCAGCCGAAGCAGGATGCGTGTGCCTTCTCCCTGGCGTGACTCGATGTGCAGTTGTGCTCCCATCAGCTCCGCGCGCTCGCGCATGAACTGGAGCCCGAAGTTCTGGCTGGCCCGAGATGCGACCCGCATGAGGTCGAATCCGCGCCCGTTATCGGCAATGACGAGGGTCTCTCCCTCGAGGCCGATGGAGACGCTGCTGGCCGCCGAATGCTTGCGCACGTTCTGAATGGCTTCCTGGAGAATGCGAAGGACCGATGCGCGAGCCGATTGGCTGAGCCGCTCGTCGATCCCGTCCACGGCCACCTCGACGGCGATGCCGTGGCGCTCCTCCAGTTGCTGTGCCCGTTCGGCGATGGCGGCCGCCAGCCCGACGTCGGAAACCGGCGGCCGGAGGTCGGTCATGAGGGCACGCACGTCGTCGAGCCCCTTGCGCAGCATGTCGCGCAGGAAGGCCAGCTCGGCCTGTGCCGCGTCCTGGCCTGGTGTGAGCATGCGGTCCAGGTACTCGATCTGGAATATCGCGTTGGTCAGCACCTGGGCCGGGCCGTCGTGGATGTCCTCCGCCATGCGCTGGCGCTCTTCCTCCTGGGCCTGCACGATGCGCAGGCCCATGGTGGCCGGCGAGTCGTCGGACATCGGGCCGGGCTCGTCGCCGGCGGGATCGGTCGACTCGAGGTGGCTCCACATGAGATCCAGCTGTCGGGCGACGACGTCGAGGCGCTTGAGTCGAGCCTGGAGCACGGCCAGCTCGCGGCCGCGCTGCTCGTACTCGGCGCGGAGCGCATCGGTTCCGAGCGGCCTGAGGGAGCTCCCGCGGCGGTCGAGCCGCGCGCGGAGCTGCATCCACTCGTCGAGATCGCGCCGGTACTCCTCGCGGAACTGCTCGGCCAGCGCGTGCACGCGGCGCGAATCGCCCTGAAGGCTCTCCGTGGCCTGCGCACCGATGCGGTCGAAGCGCTCGTGAGTGGCCCCCGCGGCCGGATCGTTCGGCATGGTGTCCCTTGAGTACCGGGTCCGATGTAGTACCGGACTTCGCGCCCATGCTGTCGGCGTGGTGTGCATCCGGGCAACAGTACTTTGTGCGCCGGAAGTACTACCTCCCGCCTGCGCACGACCTCGGCGCGGACAGCGTGAGGACGACGGCCGGCGCCAAAAACGCCAGATAGGAGAGCACCACGCGCGGCGGGCCGATGAACATCAGAACGGCGAGGGCCACCCATGCCCAGCGAGAACGACGGACGACCATCAGGAGCGCAACGACGCCGGACAATGCGGCGGCCGCGAACCACAGCAGCGGCGACACCGCGTACAGCGAGAGCAGCCCGGTGCCCGGATCGGTGACGTAGTCGTTCAGATCGAACAGCACGGCATGTCCCCAGAGGACGGCGGCCGTCGCTATCGCCACCAGCGCCGGTCGCCACTCGCCGCGTCCGAGCCACACGGCCACGAAGAGGATCGGAACGAGCTTGATCGACGCCGCAGCACCGACGGCCACCGGAAACGCTCTTCGTGCCGCGGTGACGACAAGTAGCGCAACCACGAGGGGATGAGCGTTCCCGAAC
>JACDBS010000231.1 GCA_013694795.1 Chloroflexota bacterium
CTGCGGGGCAGCCCGCGCACGCTGGCCGGCGCCGGCGCGAGCGCCGTACTCCAGGCCACGGCAGTGCTCGTGGCGCGCCTGGCGTACCTTGCGGTCGCGACGATCGGGCTGCGCGTGCTGTGGGCACCCATCGGCGTCCTGCTCGAAGCGGGCGGGATGGACCCCGCGGTGGCGCTGCTGCTGCTAGGCTTCGTGGCGATCTGGCTCTGCCTCGTCCTCGGCGGCGGCGCCCTGCATGCCTGGGGGTCGACGTCGTGGACGCGCGTGCTTGGCCGGAGCCGCGAACGCATGGAGCGTGGAAGGAGCGAGTACCTTCATTGACCCTGACCTCCAGCCACGTGGAGGGCCTGGCCCTGGTGCACCGCGGCAAGGTGCGCGAAACGTACGAGGTCGACGAGCGGCATCTGCTGCTGGTCGCCACTGATCGGCTCTCCGCCTTTGACGTCGTCTTCGATCAGCCGATTCCGGACAAGGGCGCGGTCCTGACCCGCCTCTCTGCGTGGTGGTTCGAGCAGTTGGCCGATATCGGTCGCTCGCATTTCGTCTCGGCCGACCCATCTGGCCTGCCGTCAGCCGCCCGGACGGCGGAATTGGCGCCGCGCTCCATGCTCGTGCGGCGCGCGGAACGGATCGACGCCGAATGCGTCGTGCGCGGGTACCTGGCGGGTTCCGGCTGGGCCGAATACCAACGTGCCGGCACGGTCTGCGGCCATCGCCTGTCCGACGGGCTGCGCGAGTCCGACCGCCTGCCCGAGCCGATCTTCACACCGTCCACCAAGGCCGAGGTCGGCCACGACGAGAACATCAGCCGTCAGCAACTGGCCGAGATGGTCGGCGCCGAGCTGGGCGACCAGCTCGAGGAACGCTCGATCGCGCTGTACAACGAGGGAGCGCGGCGCGCCGAGTCGGTGGGCCTGATCCTGGCTGACACGAAGTTCGAGTTCGGCTGGATCGACGGCCAGCTGGCGGTGATCGACGAGGTTCTGACTCCCGACTCTTCCCGATTCTGGGATGGCGAGCGCTATGCGCCCGGGTCCAGCCCGGTCAGCTTCGACAAGCAGTTCGTGCGCGACTTCGTGGCGGGCTCGGGCTGGAACAAGGAGCCGCCCGCCCCGACGCTGCCGGACGAGGTGATCCGCGGTACCCGTGATCGCTATGTGGCGGCCTACGAGCGCCTTACCGGTCGCGGCTGGGAGGACGCCTAGCCGGTGCACTGGCTTGCGGAGGTGCACGTTGCGCTGCGATCGGGCATCGCCGACCCCGAGGGCCAGACGATCGGATCGGCGTTGCGATCGCTCGGGTACGCGACCGTCACGGAGGTGCGCAGCGGCAAGCTCATGCGGATCGCATTCGAGGCCGTTGACCACGCCGCCGCGGAGGATGCCGTCACCGAGATGTGCCTCCGGTTACTGGCGAATCCGGTGTTGGAAACGGCCAGCTGGGACCTGCGCGCCGACGAGCAGCAGGACGCCGAGGAAGCGCTGCCGTGACGCTCGTCACGCGACATCCACGCGTGGCGGTGGCCGTCTTCCCCGGCACGTGGAGCGAGCGCGACTTCGCGCACGTGGCCCGTACGGTGCTTGGCTGGGAGGCCAGCCTGCTCTGGCACACCGAGACCGACCTGGGCGGCCCGGATGCCGTCGTCCTGCCCGGCGGCTTCGCCCACGGCGACCACCTGCGCACCGGCGCCGTCGCGCGCTTCTCGCCGATCATGCGCGCCGTCGAGGCGTTCGCCGCCGCGGGCGGCCCCGTCATCGGCTCCTGCAATGGCTTCCAGATCCTGACCGAGGCCGGCATGCTGCCCGGCGCGCTCATGCGCAACGACCACCTCGAGTTCCGATGCGACTGGCAGGCGCTCCGGGTGGAGCGACCGAGCGCCGCGGAAGCCTGGCTGGGCGACTTCGCCGATGGCGACGTCATCCGCCTGCCGATCAGCCACGGCGAGGGCCGCTACGTCGCCGATTCGGTGACACTGGATGAGCTGGAGCGCAACGGACGGGTCGTCCTGCGCTACGCCGATGCCGACGGGCAGGTAACGGCGGATGCCAACCCGAATGGCTCGGAGCGGGGGATCGCCGGCATCGTCAATGCCGGCGGCAATGTGCTCGGCCTGATGCCGCACCCGGAGCGAGCCGCCGAGCCGGAGGTGGGAGGGGTCGACGGCCTGCGCCTGTTCCGCTCACTGGAACGCTGGCTGCAGGCGCGACCGGCGGCCGCCGAGCGTCGGCTATGATCGGCTCGAACGCCTAGACCGGCCGCAGGAGGGCGAACCACGCATGGACAACGACCAGCGGGACCGGCGCGACGGGCCCCAACCGGACAGGACCGCCGATGATCCGGCCGAGGGACAGGCCGATCTCGGCGAGGCATCGCCCCCTGCCGGCGAGCCTCCCGCGGCGGGCGCGGGGCCCGATGAGGCTCCGATGGAGTCGCCCTACGAGCCACCGATCGAGTCGACCACCGAGGCCCAGCCGTTCGCTGAGCCGGCGCCGATCGAACCTTCCCCGTCGGCGGCGGAAATCGAGAGCTGGCCAAGCCAGGATGTCGGCTCGACCTCGCACTGGACCGAGCCCGGATCCGAGCCCGCGGAGGAGCGAGCCTGGCCGACCGAGCCACCTGCCGCCGGCTCCGGTTCGACCGAGACGTGGCCCACGACGCCCCCGGAGCGTGGCTCCGAGCCGCCTCCCGGTGAGGTGGAGGCGTACCCGACGGCGACGACGCCGGAGCCCGACGCTTTCACCCTGGCCGCAGCCGGCGCCGCGACGACCGCCGCGCACAGCGTGCCCGAGGGCGAAGGATCCACGGCCGAGAGCACCCAGTGCCCGCGCTGCGGAACCGAGAACCGGCCTGGCCTGGCCTTCTGCCGCAACTGCGGCCAGCGCCTGGTGGCGGCCGGTGTAGCAACGACCGTGGAGCGACCCGGGACGCCCGAGGGCACCATGGCCTGCCCGCGCTGCGGAACACACAATCGGGCGGGTGTCGCGTTCTGCCAGAACTGCGGAGCCAACCTGCGCGGCCCGTCCACGGGCTATGTCCCGCCGGCGGTGGTCGACGAAGGCGAGGCCGTCATGGTGGAGACCGAGCGCCGCGGTGCGGTCCTGGGCCCGGTCGTGCTGCTCATCGGCGTCGTGGGGCTCATCACCGCCTACCTCCTGCCCTTCCTGTACGGCACAGGCTCCCTCTTCGAGCGAGGTTTCGGCGCCGACGGCTACGGAGCCGCCTTCTGGTCCGGCTATCCCGATGTCGGGGCCGGCCTGGCAGACCAGGCGTACTTCGGCCTGGCGGCGCCGGCGCCACTGTTCGTGCTGCTGCTCGTACTGCTCGCCATCGGTGGCTTCATGCGTGCCCGGCCCGGAATCGTGCAGACCGTGGGTCTCGCGATCTCCTTGCTTTGGAGCGTCGGCCTGGCCGTCCTGTTCGTGGTGGTCGAGCTGGCCGGCAATTGGGACGGTGACGTGGTCGGGGTCCTCCGCGTTCTGACGCCGGCCGGGATCATCTTCTTCCTCTCGTCTCTGATCATCCTGATCGGAACGCTCACCCGGTTCGGGCGGAGCTGACGATGAGTCGCTACTGCGCCAACTGCGGCACCGAGGTCGACGATACGGCGGTCTTCTGCCCGACCTGCGGACAGCCGATCGACCAGGATTCGGAGACCGAGATACCCGCCGCACCGGCCTGGCCGGAATCCCCATCGGCTCGTGAGCCGGGGCGTGGGGCCGAGCCGGTCGACCGAGCCGACCCGGTCGAGCCCGAGGTCGACCCGGCACCGGCACCGCGGTCCGCCTCCGCTGACGAGCCGACCCGGGTCGAGGAGCGACCGGCACCAGCAGCAGCAGCGGCGGCGCCCGAAAGCCCGCCGCAGCAGACTCCGCCAACGGCTGATGCGCCTCGCCGCGACGCAGCGCCCATGAGCCTGCCCATCACCATGCCGGTCACTCTGTCGGCCTGGCTCATCGGGGTAGGGGCGGTCATGGCGGCACTCGGCATCCTGGTCAGCCTGTTCGACGGGCCCGTCAACCTGATCGGGCTCATCCTGCTGCTCGTGCTCATCGGCGTCGCAGCCACGGTCTTCTTAGCGACGAACCTGCCCGCCATTCCCCACCTGCGGCTCGCGACGCTGGCGGTCGTGCTTGTCGCCTTCGGCGCGGCGCTCGGTCGCCTTGGCTTCGGCGGTGCCGGGGTCGGCGTGCTGCTGCTGTTCCTGGGAACGGCCGCTGCCGCCATCGGCGCCATCATCCTCGAGCTTGGTCGGGACCAGCCCCTGGGTACCCCGCGCGGCTGACCCGCGACGGATGACCCTGGCACCCCCGTCCGCCGAGCAGCGCCACGGGCTGACCGAGGCGGAGTACGAGCTCGTCATCGACGCCCTGGGGCGGACCCCCAATCCCGTCGAGCTCGGCATGTTCGGCGCCATGTGGTCCGAGCACTGCGCCTACAAGCATTCGCGTCCGCTTCTCGGCCGGCTGCCGAGCACCGGCCCACGGGTGCTCGTGGGTCCGGGGGAAAACGCCGGAGCGCTCGACATCGGTGACGGCCTGGCCGTCGTGTTCAAGGTCGAGTCGCACAATCATCCGTCCGCGGTCGAGCCCTACCAGGGCGCCGCCACCGGCGTGGGCGGCATCATCCGCGACATCTTCACCATGGGCGCCCGGCCCATCGCGCTGCTCAACAGCCTGCGCTTCGGACCGCTTGACACAGACGAGGAGACCGATGCGGACGCGGCCACCCGCAATCGCTACCTGTTTGGTGGGGTGGTCGGCGGCATCGCAGGTTACGGCAATTGCATCGGCGTTCCCGATGTCGGCGGCGAGGTGACCTTCGATGCGTCCTACTCAGGGAACCCGCTGGTCAACGCCATGTGCGTCGGCATCGCGCGGCACGATGAGATCACCCTGGCCCGCGCCGCCGGCGCCGGGAACGTGCTCCTGCTGGTGGGCGCCTCGACCGGGCGCGACGGGATCCAGGGCGCCTCGTTCGCATCGGCCGCGCTGGGTCCCGACCGCGAGGAGCGGCGCCCGGCGGTCCAGGTCGGCAATCCGTTCCTCGAGAAGCTGCTGATGGAGGCCTGCCTGGAGCTGGCACGGATGGACGGCGTGGTGGCCATGCAGGACCTGGGCGCGGCGGGCCTCACCTGCGCGCTGGCCGAGCTGACGGCGCGTGGCGGCGTCGGGGCCGAGGTCGACCTCGACGCGGTGCCGCGCCGCGAGGGCGGCATGACGTCGTACGAGGTGCTCCTGTCCGAGTCGCAGGAACGGATGCTGATCGTGGTGCGACCCGACGCCGTGGCGGAGGTTCGAACGATCTTCGAGCGGTACGAGCTGACGGCCGCCGAGATCGGCGAGATCATCGAGGATCCGATCATCCGGTGCCGGGCGGCCGGCGAGCTCGTGTGCGCGCTGGCGGGGCGCGCTCTCACCGACGATGCGCCGCGTTACGCGATCTCGGGCACGCCGTTCGCGCCGCCCCCCGTGGAGCTTGCGGCGCTCGCGGCGGAGCCGGTGAGCGCATCGGTCCTGCTGGAGCTCCTCGGCAG
>JACDBS010000012.1 GCA_013694795.1 Chloroflexota bacterium
GCCTCGACCGCCGTCTTCGTGAGCTCTCGGCGGCGCTCATGCACCTCCTCCAGCTCCGTGACCAGCTCCTCGGCGCGCTGCGCGTCCTCCTCCAGCAGGAGCGCCATGGCAAGCTCGGCGTCGGCGATGCGCCCCGCCGCGTTGATGCGCGGAATCACGCCGAAGGCCAGGTCGCGCGCGGTCGGCTGCCCGGGCGCGTCGCAGCCGCGAGACAGGAGCGCGCGGAGACCGGCGTGCTCAGTGCGTGCCAGCTCGTCCAGGCCCAGGCGCACGATGGCGCGGCTTTCGCCGGTCATGGGTGCCATATCGGCGATGGTTCCGATGGCCGCCACCGCCGCCAGGCCGTCACTCGACGCGCCATGCCGGTCCAGGAGTGCCGCAGCGAGCTTGTAGGAGAGACCGGCGCCGGTGAGATCGGCGTCCGGGTACGCGCAGTCGGGGCGGTGTGGATCCACGACCGCGATCGCCCTCGGCAGGACTGGCGGCGGCAGGTGATGGTCGGTGATGACGACGTCGAGCCCCAGCGAACGGGCGACCTCCACCTCGGCCGCGTTGCTCACGCCGCAGTCGCAGGTGATCACCAGGCCGACGCCCCCGGCGGCCAACTGCCGCAGCCCGCTCGCGGAGAGCCCGTAGCCCTCGGCCAGGCGCGACGGAACGTACCGCCGCGGATCAGCCCCCAGCCGCCGCAGCGCGGTCACCCAGACGACGATGGCGGTCATCCCATCGGCGTCGTAGTCACCCCAGATGGCGATCCGCTCCCCCTCCTCGAGCGCCGCGTCGATGCGATCAAGGGCGACCCGCGCATCGGCCATGCGCGACAGGTCATGCAGGGCGCCGGCGCCGGCGGCGAGGAAGCGCTGAAGCTGCTCGTCGTCTCGAAATCCGCGACGGGCGAGGAGCGTCGAGACCGGCCGTCCGAAGCCGCCGAAGGCCGGGGGATCCGACACGGGCTCTGGCAGCAGCCACTCGAGGCTCGGGACGATCACGGCGCCCATGGTAGCCGCGGCCGATGACCCGCCGCTTACCGTTCGGTTATCGGACCTACGTGCGCGCTGGTCGAGCCTTGCGCTTCGCGGCCCACTCGTTCCACGCAACCAGTAATTGGCTGGCGTTGAAGATTGACGAGTACGTACCGCTCACCACGCCGAGCATCAGAGCGAAGGCGAAGGTGCGGATCGTCGGCGGGCCCAGGAGCAGCAGCGCCCCCAGGGTCACGACCACAGTCAGCGAGGTGATGATCGACCTGCCGGCGGTCTGGAGGATCGAATGGTTCACGATCGCGCCGAACGACTCGCCGGCGTGCCGCACGCGGTTCTCGCGGATGCGGTCGAAGACGACGATCGTGTCGTGCACGCTGAAGCCGATGATCGTCAGCAGGGCCGTCACGAAGAGCGCGTCGAACTCGAGGTTGAAGAAGTACCCCAGGATCGCGAATGTGCCGACGACCAGGATGACGTCGTGGAGCAGGGCCACGATGGCCGCGGTCCCGAACCGGAAGCCGAAGCGCATCCACAGGTAGGCCAGGATGAAGAGCTCGCCGATGATGATGAGGATCGCCGAGGTGCGAATGAGATCGGCGCCTATGATCGGGCCAACCGTGCGAACGCTGCGGGGGTCGCCCGGCCCGAATCGATCCTCGAGGTCGCCCTCCAGGCCGGCGAACTCGGTGCCCTGTGCAATCGGCGCCGGGGTTGGCTCAGCGGATGGGCTCGGCGCGGCGCTGGCGGAGGCCGATGCCGCGGGCGCAGCGCTGGCGGAGGCGTCGGCGCTGGCGGAGGCGCTCGCGTTCGGGACCTCGGAGGCAGAGGCAGAGGCAGAGGGCTCGATCCCTCCCGGCGGAATGAGGTCGATCGGCTCCGTGCGAATCCGCAGGAACCCATCGGCCAGCTCGGTGACGACGACGTCGTCATATCCGAAGGCGGTCAGGGCATCGGTCATCTCGGCGGCGGTCGGCTCATCCGCGTAGCGGACCTCCCACTCGGTCCCTCCGGTGAAGTCGATGGATGGCTTCAGGCCGCCAAGGAAGATGAAGATCAGACCCGGGATCGTCAGAAGCGCGCTGATGGCGAACCACAGGTTGCGCCTGGCGACGATGTCATACATGACCTAGCGCTCCACGTGGTAGAGCTCGAGCCGGCGACCCCAGCTCGTGCTGATGACGTATCGGAGCATGGTCCGGGTGACGGTGACGGCGCTGAACATGCTCACCAGCACGCCGATGATGAGGACCAGCGCGAAGCCCTTGACCACGGTGGTGCCCTGCCAGTAGAGCCAGCCGGCCACCAGCAGGCTGGAGACGTTCGAATCCAGGATGCTGGACCAGGCGCGGTTGAAGCCGGCCTCGATGGCCGGGCCCAGCGTCTTGCCGGCCCGGATCTCCTCCTTCATGCGCTCGAAGATGAGGATGTTGGCGTCGACCGCCATGCCGATGGACAGGATGAAGGCAGCGACCCCGGCCAGCGTGAGGGTGACGCCGATGGTCCGGAAGATCGCGTACATCACCAGCGTGTAGAAGATGAGCGCCAGGGCGGCCAGCACGCCCGGCATCCGGTAGTAGGCGACCATGAAGAGGAGGACGAGCAGGAGGCCGACGCCACCGGCCACCAGCGCCTGGACCAGGAAGTCCGCGCCCAGGGTCGGGTCCACCGTCTCGAAGCCCTGCTCGATGAGGGAGATGGGCAGGGCGCCGAAGCGCAGGGTGTTGTAGAGGTTCGTACGCTCGGCTTCGTTCGCTTCGCTCGCAGGGCCGACGGTAATGAGCGTTTCACCCCCGCAGATGGCGCCGCGGATGGTCGGCGCCGTGATGATCGCGCCGTCCAGGGCGATCGGCCCGGGTCGGTTCACGTTGGCTGTCGTGAAGTCGCACCAGATGTCGCTGCCGCGGTCCGCGAGGGTGAACTGGACTCCCACGAGGTTGCCGTCCGCCGCTGGAGCGACGCTGCCGTCATTGATCTCTCCGCCGTTGAACAGCTCGCGCACGGCGCCGCTCTCGAGCAGGGGCCGGATGTCCTGCCCGTCGGTCAGTTGCTGGCCCAGTGGATCGATGAACTGGAGCTGCCCGGTGGAGCCGACGAGCTGCCGCACCTGGTCCTCGTCGCTCACGCCCGGAATCTCGACCACGATCCTGCGGGAACCGTCGCCGCCGGTCTCGGTGCGCACCTGGGGCTCGCTGACGCCGATGCCGGCGACGCGGCGCTCGATGATGCTGCGCGCGGTCTCGACCTGCTCCTCGGTGACCGCCTGGTCGTCCTGCGACTGCGCCTCGAGCGTGACGCGCAGCCCGCCCTCCAGGTCGAGGCCCAGCACGGTCCGGAACTGAACGCCGAGTACCTCGTCCGGCAGCCATTCGTCGACGCCGAGCGTGATACGCGGCACGTTGATGAAGATCGCCACGAGGGCGATTACCCCGATCACCCACGGGGCGATGCGACGCCAGGTCATGCTACGGCCTTCAGTCCCTCGGATCGTGCGGGATGTCGTGCGGGCGCGCGGTCTGCCTCGGACACGAAACGCGCCGCTTCACCAGCGGCGGGCGGCGCCAGTATAGCCGACACGGCCGGCTCTCAGGCGAGCATGCCCTCGCGGGCAAGGTGCGCCTTCAGGCGCTCGGCGAGCTCGCGGCTGATGCCCGGCGTGGCCGCCACCTCCTCGACCGACGCTTCCCGGATGCGCCGCACGGAGCCGAAACGCCTGAGGAGGGTCCGCTTGCGCCCGGGACCGATGCCGCCGATGTCGTCCAGCTCGCTGCGCAGCGCCTTCTTGCCGCGCACGTCGCGGTGATAGGTGATGGCAAACCGATGCGCCTCGTCGCGGATGCGCTGCACCAGGTACAGCGCCTGCGACCGGCGAGGCAGCACCACCGGCGCCGATCGGCCCGGCAGGTGGAGCTCCTCGAATCGCTTCGCCAGCCCGGAAAACGGCACATCCCGGATGCCCAGCTCGTCCATGACGCCTACCGCCGCCGAGAGTTGTCCCTTGCCCCCGTCCACGATGACGAGATCCGGCATGGCCCAGCCCACGTCCCGCCGCCGATCGCTGTCTTCCTCCGGGACCTCGTCGGCCCCCACGGCATCGAGCGACAGCGCGCCGGTCTCGCTGCGCAGCTTCGCCACGCGGCTGAATCGGCGCCGGAGCACCTCGGCCATCATGCGGAAGTCGTCCGGCGTCTCGCCCGATCGGATCCGAAAACGCCGGTACTCCTTCGGCTCGGGCCGGCCGTCGATGAAGACGACCATGCTTCCCACGGCCGAGGTGCCCTGGATGTTGCTCATGTCGTAGCACTCGATCCGCTCCGGGGGCCGCGGCAGCTCAAGCGCGGAAGCCAGTTCGGAGAGGGCCTCGTCACGCCGGGAGGTATCGGCCATCCATTCGGCGTGCTCCCGTGCCAACGCCTCGACGGCATTGCTCGTTGCCATGGCCACCAGGCGTCGCTTCTCGCCGCGCTCCGGCACGCTGATGGTCACGCGCACGCCCCGACGCTCGGCGAGGTAGGCCGCCAGGTCATCGGCCTCGGCCGGCATGAGCGGGGCCAGGAGGGCACGGGGCACCGCATCGGTGCTGGCGTAGTACTGCTGGAGGAATGAGCCGAGGACCGTCGCGTCGCTCACGTCGCGGGCTCCCTCGACGATGAAATGCTCGCGGCCGATGAGCTTGCCGTTGCGGACCTGCATGACCTGCACGCAGGCGGCGTCGTCGTCGCGCGCCATACCGATCACATCGTGCTCGGCGCGGCTGAAGGCGGCCATCTTCTGCTGCTCCATGGTGCGCTCGACGGCGCGCAGCTTGTCGCGGGTTGTCGCCGCCTGCTCGAAGCGAAGGGCCTCGCTTTGGCCCTCCATCTCGCGGCGCAGCTGCCTCGCGATCGGCTCCTGCTTGCCGTCAAGGAAGTCGACGATCTGGCCGATGGTCTCGCGGTAGGCGGACTTGGGGACAGCCTGAATGCAGGGACCCTGGCACCGGTTGATGAAGTAGAGCAGGCAGGGTCGCTCGAGCACTCGCTTTCCCTCGGGGATGTCCAGGTTGCACGTTCGAAAGGGGAAGATCTTGCGCAGCAGCTTGAGCGTCTCGTCCACGCTGCTGGCGCTTGCGTATGGCCCGAAATAGCGGCTCCCGTCGCGCACCAACCGTCGGGTGCGGACGATCCGTGGGAAGTCCTCTCCCAGCGTGATCTTCACGAATGGATAACTCTTGTCGTCGCGCAAGCGGATGTTGAAGCGCGGCCGGTGCTCCTTGATGAGATTGCTCTCCAGCAGATACGCCTCGGACACCGTGTCGGTGACGATGTACTCGACGCCGGCCACCTCGGTCACCATGCGCGCGATCCGGGCGTCCTCCGGTCCGCGAGCGGCGAAGTACGAGCGCACCCGGCTCCGCAGCGAGTCCGCCTTGCCGACGTACAGCACGCGCCCGTCGGCGTTCTGCATGAGGTACACGCCCGGCTTCGTCGGCAGGCGCCGCAACGCGCCACGCAACTTGTCCGAGAGTGCGCGCTGGGGGCTCATGGGTTACTGATTCTAGGCTCGTCGTCGGAAGGCTCGCCCACGTGCTAATTCTCACCAGATGAACGCTATCTGAGGAATCGCCTGTTCGACTGAAGCAGACTGTCACTGGGTGAGAATTCGGCAGGATTGCGCCGGGTCGCCACGCTCAGGCGGCGCCGCGGGCGGCCCGGGAACCGACGCCAACCCCGGATAGCACTCGCCTGACGAGAATTGGGCGGAACGCGCCCCAGCAATCAGCGGGGAGGGTCACCCAGGCCCATGTAGGCCACTTCATCCCCCGCCTCGTCAATGATCTCGAGCAGCCGATGCAGCCGCGGCGAGGTCCGAGCGATCTCCTCGCGCGGCACCCACCCCACCTCGGCGATCTCGCCGAGCTGCGGGTCGAGCTCGCCCCCTGCGACGCGTCCCGCGAACACGAAGCTGACGTCGCGGCCTCGACGCGCATCAACGAGTACCAGGCGCTCGATGACGCTATCCAGGCCCGTCTCTTCGCGCGTTTCGCGAGCCGCCGCGGCATGTGGCGTCTCGCCGCGCTCGACACGGCCGCCAGGGAGCATCCAGCCCGGCCCCAGGTACGTGGTGCGCACAACGAGGATGCGACCATCGGCATCGGAGGCGAGGACGTGGGCGCCCTCGACGCGGCGATATCGGCCCCCAAAGAGACCGGCGAACTGCAGCGCGCCGCCGACGAGCAGCCGTGGAATGT
>JACDBS010000027.1 GCA_013694795.1 Chloroflexota bacterium
CGTCGAGCGCGTGCGCGGCGTCGACTCGGATTACGTCATCCGCTCCCTGCTGCATCGGCGCCTCATCGTCGAGGTCGGGAGGCGCGACACACCCGGGCGACCGGTCCTGCTGGGCACGAACTTCACGTTTCTCGAGCGCTTCGGCCTGACCTCGATCGAGGACCTGCCGCCTCTCTCGAGCGATGCGGCGCAACTGGCCGCGCTGACCGAACCTTCAGATGGCGACTGAGCGCCTCCAGAAGCTCATGGCGCGCGCTGGGGTCGCGTCGCGCCGGAAGTCGGAGGAGCTCATCGCCGACGGTCGGGTGCGGGTCAACGGAACGGTCGCCCGCATCGGCGAATCGGCGGATCCCGATCGCGACCGAATCGAGGTGGACGGACGCCCGCTGGCCGATGCGCCGGCGATTCACCTGGCCGTGCACAAGCCACGCGGCTTCCTGTCCTCGGCCCGCGATGAGCGCGGCCGCCGCTCGGTCGTTTCGTTGGTCGATGCCGGCGGCGAGCGGCTCTGGCCAGCCGGCCGGCTGGACGTGGAGTCGGAGGGGCTGATGCTGCTCACCAACGACGGGGAGTGGGCCAACCGCGTCCTCCACCCGCGCTACGAGAATGAGCGCGAGTACGCGGCGCTCGTCGCCCCGTCGCCCTCGCGCGCCGTTTTGAAGCGCCTCATGGACGGCGTCACGCTGGATGACGGGCCGGCGCAGTTGCTCGCCGGTCGCCATGCGGCGCCGCCGCGCGAGGTCACGCGGGAGCGGGACGAGGAGGGGGCGTGGCTGCGCGTCCGCATGGGTGAAGGGCGCAAGCGCGAGGTCCGTCGGTTGTTCGCCGCCGTCGACTGCCGCGTCGAGCGCCTGGTGCGCACCCGGTTCGGCTCGCTCACCCTCGCGGGCCTGCACGAGGGCCAGTGGCGCTGGCTGCGACCCTCGGAAGTGGCCGCCCTCTCCGCGGCGAAACGGCGATGACTCGCATCGTCGCCATCGACGGGCCCTCGGGAGCCGGCAAGAGCACCATCGGCCACGCGCTCGCCGCGCGCATCGATGCCACCTACGTGGATACCGGCCTCATGTATCGCGCCCTGACGCTGGCCGCCGTGGAGCGGGGGATCGATGTCGAGGACGGGGTCGTCCTGGGCGTTCTGGCCAACCAGTGCCGCATCGAGGTCGAGCGCGCGCGGCCGGAGCAGATGGATCGACTCGAGACGGTGCGCCTCGATGGGCGCGACGTGACTCTGGAGGTCCGGCAGCCTCATATCGACCGCGCCGTGAGCGCCGTGAGCCGCCACGCCCAGGTGCGAACGGCGATGCTCTCCGTCCAGCGTGACGCTGCGGCGCGCGGCGACACGGTGATGGTGGGGCGCGACATCGGCACGGTCGTGCTGCCGAACGCGACGCTCAAGGTGTACCTGACCGCCAACGCGCAGGTCCGCGCGGCCCGGCGTGCGGCGGAGATGAATGCGCCGGATCGCCTTGCCGAGTACCTGGCCGAGATCGAGCGACGCGACGCGGCGGATTCGGGTCGCGCGATCGCGCCGCTGCGCCAGGCCGACGGCGCGCTGGTGCTCGACACGGGACGGCTGAGCGTCGAAGCGTGCGTGGACGCGATCGCGGCCCGGTTGGAGGCGCTTCCAGAATGAAGGCCACCTGGGTCTACCGTCCGGGCGCCTGGGTCGCGTCGATCATCATGTGGGTGCTGGGCGGCGCGCGGATCGAGGGCCTCGAGCACGTCCCGCGCTCGGGCCCCTTCCTGCTCGTGGCGAACCACTGCTCACAGCTCGACCCACCCCTCCTCGGCTGGGCAACGGGCTACCAGATCGACCGCGTCGTCCACTTCATGGCGAAGGAGGAGATGCGTCACTGGCCGATCATCGGCTGGCTGGCCGATCGGTCCGGCGTCTTCTTCGTCCGGCGCGGCGAGGGCGATCGCGCGGCGCAGCGGCTGGCGCTCGAGCTGCTCGCCGCGGGGAAGCCGGTGGGCGTGTTCCCGGAAGGCACCCGTTCGCGCGACGGCCGCATGCGCGCCGCCAAGCCCGGCGCGGCGCTTCTCGCCATGCGCGCCGGCGTGCCCATCGTGCCGGTCGGCATCGCCGGGACGCATCGGCTCTTCGAGAGCGGACGGCGCATCCCGCGGCGCTCGAAGGCGACCTTCCGCATCGGCGAGCCGTTCACGCTTCCCCACCAGCCCGGGGGACGCCTCGATCGAGAGGCCCTGGCGGCGGGAACGGAGCGCATCATGGCCGAGATTGCGGGCCTCCTGCCTCCGGAGCAGCGCCCCCGGCCGGCCTGAGCGCCCACAGACATCGACTTGGTCAGCTATTCGCCATACGTCAGCTATTCGCCATACGATTGAAAGGGCGGAAGTTGCCGCTCCCTCACGCCATCGGCGATCGATGATGAGCGTGGCGATGCGTCCAGACTGGCCTCGACGACCACGTTTCGCTGTCTACCAGTCATTCCGCGCATAGATGACCCAGGAATTGCCGCCATCGTTGAGTACCAGTCGCAAGGCGAATACCCGGGCAGGTATCCAGCCCAAGGCGGCCGATGACACGGGCAGATCACATGTAACGGATCTCGTGGCGTATCCCTTCTAGAATGAAGGCAATGACCACGGCAACGCGACCTGACGTTCGTATCGCCGAGCGCGCCGGCTTCTGCTATGGCGTGCGGCTGGCGATCGACAAGGCCAAGCATGCTCGATCCGAGGGCAAAGAGGTCACCACCCTCGGCCAGCTCGTGCACAACCCCGGCATCAAGGCCGATCTGAGTGACCGTGGCATCCGCACCGCCGACCTGGCCGACCAGGTCGAGGGCGGCACGCTCGTCATCCGCGCCCACGGCGTCCCAAAGGACGAGTTCGACGCGGTCACCGGCAAGGAGGACCTCGACGTCATCGACGCCACCTGTACCTGGGTGCTCCAGAGCCAGAAGGCGGCCCGCGAGCTGGCGGAGGCCGGCTACACGGTCTGCATCATCGGTCACGAGGACCATCCGGAGGTCAAGGGCGTGCGCTCGTATGCCGGCGACAAGCACGTCGTGGTCGACGACATGGACCGATCCACCTGGGAGCGCGTGCCGCGCACGAAGAAGATCGGTGTTCTGTCGCAGAGCACCATTCTGCCGACCAAGCTGGAGGAATTCGCCGCCTTCTGCCTGCGCCGCGCCCACGATCTGCGCGTCATCAACACCGTCTGCCCGGTCACGTTGACCCGCCAGGACGACTCGGTGGTGCTGGCGAAGGGGGTCGACGCGATGATCGTGGTCGGCGGCAAGAACAGCTCGAACACCAAGGAGCTGGCGGTGAAGTGCAGCGAGATTCAGCCGGAGACGGTCCACGTCGCCGATGCCGACGAGCTCGAGGCCGAGCATGGCGACTGGGTTCGCGGCAAGGCGCGGATCGGCATCACCGGCGGCACCTCCACTCCCGAGGTCGATCTCGAGGAGGTTCGAGAGCGCGTCTACCGCCTCGCGGGCTGACGATTCGCGCGTCGCGTGCGGTCAGCGCTCGTGGCCGGCGCGCCGGGCGGCCAGGCGGCTGAGCGCCTCGGCGTCCCCGAGCGCCTCGAGGTCATGCAGCCCTCGTGAGGTAAGTCC
>JACDBS010000034.1 GCA_013694795.1 Chloroflexota bacterium
CCACCTGCGCCGTCCTGGCCTGGAAGCGCCGATCCATGGCCCTGGTGCTGGTTGTCGCCGCGTTCGCATTCCAGTTCGTGCCCTGGATCAGGATCGAGCGCGCCACCTTCGCCTATCACTACCTGACGGCCGTGATCTTCGCGATGATCGCGGTGGCCTACCTCACCGATGAGCTGCTGCGGCGGCCGGCATGGCGCGACCTGGCCATCGGCTACCTGGCGCTGGTGGTCGTGGTGGGCGTGCTCATCTTCCCGCTCGGCTCGGCGCTGCCCATGCCGGATTGGTACATCAACGCGGCCCGCGCCCTGCCGCCATGGAACTTCGGCTTCCAGTTCCCGGATCCGCCGCAGGGCACGCGCGAGGAGCTGCTCACGCTCGGCACGGCGAAGGTGCTGCTGGGCCTGCTTCTGGCGGTAGCCGCCGGGTTCTTTGCCGTGACCGGCCGTTCGTGGTGGGAGCGCTGGGGTTCCCGCCGCGGCGTACGCCCAAGACATATGCCCGAGGGCGGCTGAGCCACCGCGGGTCCGCCGATCTATCGTCATCCAGCGTCACGGGTCGCTCGCCGCGCGCCGTGACGTCGATAGATCGGCCCTCGATGCGCACGAAGGGCGCGACGGTGCGCCGTTCACGGGCAATCTGGGCCGATATATCGCCGAAGCGCGTCACGACTGGGCGTCGGTGCGCCTGGATGCCGATGTATCGGCGCGATCAGCCCTTGCGGCGGCGCTTGGAGCTCACGAGGATGAGCACACCGATGCCGACGAGGACCAGCGGCCAGACGAGGCTCCAATCGAAGTCGGGCAGGTACTCACGGAGCAGGAACCACAGGCCGATGAGCACCAGTCCGACGCCGACCACCACCCCGGCGCGACCGTCGGACGGCCGCGCTACCGGCTCGGGCGGCGTCCAGGACGAAGTGTCCGCGACGGGCTCGACAGGTGACCCGGTGACCGGATCGGTGGCGGGCGCGGTCGCCGGCCGTGGGACAACCTCCGGCGCCTCGGGAACCACGATCCAGGCGACGATGTACGCGATCAGCGCCGCACCACCGGTGACGGGCACCAGGATTGCCCAGGCGATGCGGACGAGCGCCGGATCCGTGTTCAGGTAGGACGCCAGGCCGGCGGCGACGCCACCCACGATGGTGTCGGTGCGGGATCGATGGAGCCCGCGGCTCATGAGCATCCTCCGTCGGGATTGAGCGAGAAGCTGGCCGCATTGCCGTTGGCGTCAAGGGTCACGGCAGCCACGCCATCTCCGCTGCGCCAGGTATTGCCCTGGCGGGCCAGGCCACTCTCGTCCAGGTTGTGGCCGAAGGTGACATTGTCGTCCTCGATGGTGATGGCGAAGGTGACTGAGTCCGGCACGCACAACTCGAGCGAGCCGGCATTCATCTCGACGGATCCGGCGAGGGTTGTCGATGCATCGGTGGCGATCGAGATCGAGCCGGCGTTGGCGTCGACTGAGCAGTCCTCCACCGATGCACCCGGCAGCCCGATCGTGATCTCGCCCGCGTTGGCGTCGATGTGGAGGCTGGTGAGGTTGGCGCCGTCGAGGGCGAGATCGCTCGAGGCGGCGTTCGCGTCCACGCCCAGGTCAAGCGCAACGTCGGTCGGGAGGACGACGTCCCACGCCTGGCGCGACTCGCCGAAGCCGAAAGACCCTCCGCCTTCGGCCGCGACACGCAGCGAGGACTCGCTCGATTCGATCTCCGGGTCGGAGCCGCGTGCGTATCGCGCGTCGACGGTCCAATCGGTGCCCGCCGACGGTCGAGACGCCAAGGTCGCCGCAGCTGAAGTCGAGCTCAACGTCCGCCGTCGCGGCGAACGCGCCTTCATCGTCGAGAACATCCTCGGGCTCGCCGCCGCAGCCGATGCTCATGCCATCCGGCCAGCCGCTGACGAGCGTGCCGGCCATGCCGCCCACGATGAGGCCGGCAGCCAGTGTGGCGACCATGGCCAACGGGGTCCGCGCGGCGATGACCGCCAGCCCGACGACGATGAGAACGACGGGCCAGAAGCGCCAAAGCTCTCGGGCGGTGTCGCCGTCGATGGCACCGGTTTGTATCGCCAGCGCAACGGCTCCGGCGCTGATGAGGGCCACGCCCCAGAAGACGAGCCCGCGGTTGATCTGCACTCAGGGAAACTCCTGCTCGGGGCCCGAACCATAGCGCAGGGCATCTTCGCGCCGCAGCGTTGACACGACCCGAGACAAATGACGTATTTCGCTTGACACGCTGCGAACGCCGGTCGTAGACTCCGCCGGCATTACCGACCGCAGCCGAGCTGCCTGGCGGTTTCCGGCGACCGAGCCACCATTCAAGCAGGGAGCGATCTGACGGCAATGAATCTCCACATCTGTGCGATCGCACGCGTGAACGCACCGCCCGTCATGGGTGGTGACGGGAGATCTGTGCCCTGGTCGAGGTAGACGCGTAGGCGGCAGGGCCGCCGAAGCAGACACCAGAGCCGTGGGCCGGATCGGGTCCACGGTTTTTTGTTGCCCACACCGGGCGAGCCAAGAGCCGCGGACCGAGCCAACGGGACGTGGCTCTTGAGCATGTCCGCCGACCCAACGAACCGAACGGGACACGAAACAATGATCCAGGTCATGAACGAATCGAAGACCACGCCGATGCGGGCACCCGCTCGTCAGCCGTTGCGCCGGGTCGGCCCGCCGCCCCCCGGCGAGCAGCCGGCGTTGCTCATCGAGCACGCCACGAAGCGGTTCGTGGTCGGGCGCAAGCGCAAGTCGGTAGTGGCCGTCAACGACGTGAGCATGTCCATCCGGCGCGGCGAGATCTACGGGATCCTCGGGGCCAACGGGTCGGGCAAGAGCACGCTCATCCGGCTCGTCAGCACGCTGCTGACGCTGGAGGGCGGGCGCGTCGAGGTCTTCGGCCACGATGTCGAGCGCGACGAGATGGCCGTCAAGCAGCTCATCAACCGCGTGAGCGTGGACGCGGCCTTCTTCAAGAAGCTCTCGCCGCACGAGAACCTGGCCTACGCGGCACGGCTGTACGGCCTGGATGCCAGGTCCGCGCGAGCGGAGGCGATCCAGATCCTTGCCCGCCTGGGCATCGGCGAGAAGCGCCTGAGCCGACCGCTCGAGCAGATGAGCCGCGGGATGCAGCAGAAGGTGGCTATCGCGCGCGCGCTGCTGACCAGTCCGACGGTGCTCCTGCTCGACGAGCCGACGACCGGGCTCGACCCGCGTTCGAAGCTCGACGTGCAGACCTTCATCGAGGAGGTGCGCGACACGCACGACGCGACGATCGTGCTGACGACGCACGACCTCGCCGAGGCCGAGCGGCTGTGTGACCGCATCGCGCTGATCAACGATGGCCGCATGGTGGCCGAGGGGACGCCAGGCGAGCTGATGACGATGGTCGAACGTGATTACGGCAAGGAGCCGACGCTGGAGAGCGTGTTCATGACCTTCACCGGCAAGAGCCTCGACGACGATGTCGACGAGGACAAGGACGACGACTGAGTGAGAGAGACGGACCGATGACGATCGCGACGCGCGAGCTGCGGGCGAGCTTCGCCTTCGTGGAGCGCAACTTCAACCTGACCAAGCGGTACTGGGGCTGGGAGGTGGCCTGGCTGGTGTACTCGATCGCGGCCGCGCTGGCGGTCGCGTTCATCGGCGTTGCCCAGGACGATCCCGGCCTGCTCCAGGTCCTGGTGATCGGCACCATCTTCTGGAACTACCTCTCCATCGTGTTCGGGTTCATCGGCGAGACGGTGACCTGGGAGCGCTGGGAGGGGACGCTCGAGTACACCTTCATGGCGCCCATCCGGCGCTACACCCAGCTGGTCGGCTCGACCTTCTTCGCCGTTGCCTACGCCCTCATCCAGATGGTCATCATCCTCGTGGTGATGATCCTCTTCTTCGACCTCGAGTTCACCGGCGGCAACTTCGTGACCGCCGGCGTCTTCATCCTGCTGGGCTCGTTGAGCTTCGTGGGGGTCGGGATGATGGCGGCCATCCTACCTCTGCTGTACGTGGAGCGCGGCGACCAGATGGTCTTCGTGATCCAGTCGATCATCCTGCTCTTCAGCGGGGTCTACTACACGACCGACGTGCTGCCCGAGTGGATGCAGTTCGTCTCGCAGTTCTCCCCCGGCACGTATGTGCTCAATGGGATCCGCGGTGGGCTCATCCACGGCACGCCGGTCACCGAGCTGCTCCACAACGTGTGGCCGCTGGTGGTCATGGGCATCGTGCTCATCCCGCTCGGCGTCTACGTGTTCGGCATCGCCGAGCGCTATGCGAAGCGCACCGGCAAGCTCAAGCGGGTCGGCTGATGAACGGAGGAACCTCAATGAAGACCGATGCGGCCGCTGCGGCGGCCGAGATCCCGGGCCTCGTCATCCGGCCATATGCCGGCGAGGCCGACCTTGCCGAGATCGTGCGCCTCACCAACGCCGATCTCGCCCATGACGGCGTCCGTGAGCGCATCACGGTGGACGACCTCGCGGCCACGTTCCGCCACGCGTCCGACGGGTTCGATGCGATGCGCGACGTCCTGATGGGGGAGGTTGACGGACGGGTGGTCGGCACCGTCCGCGTCGACTGGATCGACGCCACCGACGGGACACGCGAGCATCGCTCCCGCGGGGCGGTCGATCCCGCCTACCGTCGCCGGGGTATCGGACGCCGCCTGCTGACGGCGGCCCAGAACCTGGTCCGCAGCAACGA
>JACDBS010000035.1 GCA_013694795.1 Chloroflexota bacterium
CGCCTCCTCCTCGCCGGTTACCGCGCGCGAGGTGGAGCGGGCGAGCTGCGTCAGCGCGGCGTCACGCTCGGCCGCCTGTGGATCGGTCATGCGCGACAGCTCCTCCTGCACGGAGCCGATGCGGGCAAGGGTCGCCTCGCGATCGTCACCCTGCTCGCGCAATTGGCGCGCAAGCTCGCGGAGCTGGCGCTCGAGCTCCTCGCGCCGGGGGTCGGGGTTGTCGACGTTCTCCTCGCCGACCTCGTCGGCGACCTCCTCGACGCGTTCGGCAACGCGCTCCGCGGCTTCACGGGCGGCCCGGCGCTGCTCGATGACCTCGTCCTGAGGGTTCGGCCACGCCACCAGCAGCAGGGTCATCGCCAGGCCCATGGCCGCGACCGCCAGCGGGCGTCGCGCGAGCCGTGGCCGGAAGGCGCGACGCAGGTCCACCGCGTTGAGGCGCGCCCTCGCGTCGGCCAGTTGCCGCGCCTCGAGCGGGTCATCGGTCTCGTGACGAGCCAGCTCGAGCGCGGTACCCAGCCGTTGACGCAGCTCAAGCTCCTCGTCGGCGCGGCGGGCGGCGTCGACCAGGCTCGGCCGGCGGCGCGTGGCATCGACCGCCCAGGCGATCAGCGCGAAGGCAATCACCCCGAGCTGGACGGGTCGCGCCGCCTCCAGCGGGAAGGCGCGGGCGACGAGCTGCACCAGTGCAATGAGCAGGGTCGCCGCGGCGGCGACCAGGAGGCCGGAGCGCACGGCTCGGCGCCACCACAGGCGACGGCGGAGGCTGCGCAGCCGCCCGAGGGTGTCGGACCCCAGGCGCGCGGCGACGTCATCGGCGAGCCGATCGGTCACCGTTCGGTCTCCGGGAGCTCCTCGATCATCGGCGCGCCCAGCGACGCCGCGGCCATCCGTCGGGCACCACCGCGCCGGAGCGCCCAGCGCATGCCGGCCGGCACCACCAGGCGCATCGAGGCAAGGGTGAGGACGGCTGCCACGATGAGGAAGCTGATGGCGACGCGAGGCCACCAGTAGTCGGTGCGGCCGGCCTGGCCGAAGGCATCGACAGGGACGGGCATGGGCTGGTCGAACCCGCCGAAGCCCTCGCAGCCGATTCCGTCACAGGCGAATGAAACGGGCGTGCTGGCTAGGTCCCGGCCGAAGAGCTCGTACAGCGAGCTGGTGAAGCGCGTTGGCCCGTCGACCTCGACCCGCGAGACGATGTCCAGCATGCCGACCATGGGGTTGAGGTAGCGCAACTGCTCGGGCGCCTGCTCCGGCTCCTGGACGAAGCCCGCCTGGTTCTGCTGTGCCACCTCGGTCCAGAAGGCGAAGACCATGGCCGTCCCGAGGGTGAGCGCGAGGACGATGCAATACGTGAGGACGGTCGCCGCCTGCGTGCGTCGCATCAGCGCGGAGGAGAACAGACCGATGGCGCCGACGCCCACGGCCACCGCCAGCAGCAGCACCTGTTGCCGGATGATGTCGTCGACCGATGCGCCGCCGTACATGAGGACGATGGCGGTGATCGGGATGGCCGCCACGATCATGAGGATCACGAAGGCGAGGGCGGTCAGGAGCTTGCCGATGACGATGGCGCCCGGGCGCATCGGTGTGCTGATCAGGAGGTCCAGGGTCTGCTTCTCGCGCTCCAGGCTGATCTGCCCCGCAGTGAATGCCGGCGCGATCATCGCCACCATGATCATCTGGAAGATGGAGAGGACCGTGAAGATGTACTGGCCGACGAGCCGCGACGCGTTCGCCTGGGCGAGGCCGAATCCGCCCTGCTGATCCGCCGCTGCCCGCGCGGCCGGTCCGACCACGACGTAGACCCCGTACGTGATGAGCGCCAGGACCGCCAGGTACAGCGTCAGCACGATGAACGCGCGCCGCCCCCGCATCCGCGCGCGGAGCTCCTTGACCATGATTGTCCACACCGCGGACCCGAACTCCCGCAGGGCGGAGCGTCGCACGCTCCCGAAGGTCGTGCCCGATGCGGTCATGCCGCGTTCTCCTCATCGCTCTGTCCGGTCACCCGCAGGAAGATCTCCTCGAGGTCACTCGTCGCCTGGCTGAAGCCGACCACGCGGTGGCCGGCATCGATCATCGAGCGCAGCAGCTCAGCCTGCGCGTCGGCGGATCCGTCGAACGGGACCTCCAGCCGTGCCGTATCGCCGCTGCCGCCATCATGGCGCAGGACGTCGCCGACACGCGGATCGGTTGCCAGCCAATCGCTCGCCGCCGCGATGGCCGCTTCATTTGCGATCAGCTCGATGCGCAGCAGCGCGTTGGCCCGCAACGAGCGCTCGATGTCGGTGATGCTCCCAGAGCGCAGCACCCGGCCGTGGTCGATGATTGCCACGCCGGTGCACAGCTCGGCCAGCTCCGGGAGGATGTGGCTGCTGACCAGGATGGTCTTGCCCATCGAGCGCAGCTCGCGCAGGATCTCGCGCATCTCGACGCGCGCGCGCGGGTCGAGGCCCGAGGCCGGCTCGTCCAGGATGAGCAGGGCCGGGTCGTGGACGAGCGTATGTGCCAGGCACAGTCGCTGACGCATGCCGCGCGAGAGGCTCTCGACGTAGGCGTCGCGCCTGTCGCCGAGCCCCACGATCTCGAGCAGCTCGCCGATCATGGGTGCACGACGGTTGCTCGGCACGCCATAGCAGCGCCCGAAGAAGTCGAGGTACTCCCACACGCGCAGATCGTCGTAGACGCCGTAGAAGTCGGGCATGTAGCCGATGCGGCGGCGCACCTCGATCGGGTCGGCGTCGACCGGGATGCCGGTCACGTACGCCTCGCCCGAGGTGGGCGCCAGGAGGGTCGCGAGGATCTTCATGGTCGTGGTCTTGCCCGCGCCGTTGGGTCCGACCAGCCCGAAGATCTCACCCGGGCCGACCAGCAGGTCGACCCCGGCGACAGCCAGTTGATCGCCGTAGCGCTTGATGAGGCCGCGGGTCTCCACGACCGGGACGGACATCATTCTCCGATCACCCCGGTTACCTGCGCGCTGACGAAGACGCTCGGCGGCTGGCCGAAGTTGGGATCCAGCCGCCCGGTGACCCGGACCTCGATGCGTCCGGTGGGGGTGATGGCCGTCGACGGATCGTCGATCTCAAAGCGGCTGCGCTGGTTCAGATCGCCCACGAGCACCCACTCGTCCGTGCCCGGTCTCCTGACCTCGACGGTGTAGCCCTGCGGCAAGAAGCCGCCGAAGCCTCCCTGATCGGTCAGCACGAACGACGGGTCAGGGCCCACCACGATCTCGACATCGGTGGCTGCCAGCCCGGCCGCCTCGAGAGGCAGACCGATGCCATACGTCACCGAACCGTCGCCCAGCATCACCATGCCGGGACCGCCCGAAACAGCATCGCCCTCGGTGCCGACCACCGTGATCGCCATCTGGTGGGGTCGAATCGTCACCTCGCCGCTGCCCAAGGGAGGTCGCGCGGCGATCACCTCCACCTCGCTGCCGAAGCGCTGCGCCTTCTGGCCGTCGACGAGGATCGGCAGCGGCCCTTCGCCCGGCCGCCAGCCGATGAGATACGGACCGCGTGCGCTCGCTGTGCCGATGTCGAATCCGCGGAATCCAGAGCCGTACCCGACGAGGGCGTCGATGACCTGCCGCCGCATCTGGATCTGCCGCTGCTCGTCGCTGCCGGTGTCGAAGCCGCCGAAGCCGTAGACCTGCTCCGAGGCCGCGGAGCCGTTGAAGTTCGTGGCCGGGATGGTGAAGTCGGCGTCCGCGCCCGGTTCCAGATCACCGACCATCTCGCCGCCGCTGGTACTGATCCAGGCCACGTCGCTGATGGTGACGTCGCCGATGTTGGTGACCGTGCCGATGCGATCGTCCCCACGCGTCCCCCAGCTGATCGACAGGGTTGGCTGGTGCTCGATCACGGCCACGGCTCGAACGCCCTCGAAGCCGCCGGCGCCGATGCCGAGGCCGCGCAGGTGCGCCGGATCGCCCTGCTCGACAAGGACATCGGTGCCGGTTGGCACGCCGAAGTCGCGCAGGGCCGATGGCAGGAGGCGGCCCATGAGAGCATCGGCCTCGACGCTGACGTCGTATGTCGCGTTGTCGGGCGAGTACACGCCGGCATAGGTTTCGACGCTGGCCGAGCCGCCGGCCGACGAAGATCGGATCAGCGAGATCTGGTTGACGATGACGTCGCTGCCCTTCAGCGAGCGGCCGATGCCGTACGAGCTGGCGCTGAAGAGCACGATGAGAAGCGGAGCGGTGACCCAGGCCAGCTCCCGTCGGTCCACCCGGCGCAGGACGATGTAGCTGACCGGACCGATGAGCAGGATGTAGCCGACGATCACCGCCAGGAGCAGCTCGGCGGGTGGGACGTCAAGCGAGGGCAGGGTGGTGAGCGCCTGGCTCAGAGAGCTGTCGCTCTCCTCCTGGAACGGAAAGCCGCCGCCGGTGAACTGCTCCAGGAGCGCGCCGCTGGGCAGGAGCCGTCCCCACAGCAGAGGTGCCCCCGCCCAGCCGCGGTGCGCGTCGGTCGCCAGGTCCGTGCCGATCAGAACGACGTGTCCGGCCCCGACCGGTCGCATCGATGCCAGTACGGTGCCGTCGTCGGCGGTGATGAGCGCCCGCGCATCCTCGTGCAGCGTGCCGGTCGACACGGTCGCATCCGGCGTCGCCGGCGCGTCGCTGCCCGACCACGCCGCCAGCGCGGCCTGCGGCACACCGTCGGTGGCGGCGAGTCCGGTGACCGGCAGGAGTTCGGCAAAGGCCGCGGTGCGCGCCTGCCAGTCCGGCCCGCCCAGGATCACGAGCTGCCCGCCCTCGGCCACCCAGCGCTCCAGGCTGCGTTGCTGCGCCTCGGTCAGTGACGCGCTGTCTCCGGCCCACACCATGGCGGAGAGCCCGCCCAATGGCTCGGGACGCTCGGGAATGTCGGCCGGGGCGAGGCTGATCGGCTCCGGTCCACTGAGCTCGTCGGTGCCGAGCAGCTGGGGCCGCAGTGTCCCCCCGCCGTCACCCACGATGGCGCGCTGCTGGTCCGACTGCTCGAGGACCCTGACCTCGACCTCATCTCGGACGGTGCCATTCGGCTCCTGGAACTCCACGGTGATCTTGCGCTGGAACGCCTCAGGTTGGAGGTAGAGCATCACCACCTTGCGCGCGCCGGCCGGCATCTCGACGAAACGGCTGACGGCACCGGCCTGCGTTGCGGCGGTGAGGTTGCCATCGGTCGGCTCGCCGTCGTTCACGAGCGTCACCGCCACGGCCATCCAGCCGCCGACCGCGTAGCGGCCGCCCATGAGCGCGCGCGCCTCGATACCGACCGAGCTTGCCGCGCTGACCGGCAGCGTTGACAGCAGCATGCCGAGCATGGCGAGCAACACCGCGAGGCGGCTGACGCGGATGAGGTCGGTCCGGTTCGTCATCGGTGTCACCGGTAGACGCGTCGTGGGGTGGGGGAGTTGCACGGCTACCCCCGATGCTAGAGTGCATCGCTGCGCATGGAACCACTTTCCGACGGTCCGCACGAGCTCGAACGCCACCTCGAGGGCCAGATGCGCGCCCAGGAGCGCCAGTTGGCCTGGGTGCGGCTGGGGTTGGCCGCCCTGGCGGCCGCGGTCCTCCTGCTCGCCGTCCCCGAGATGGCCGGGATTCCGATCCTGATCGTGGTGGTGGCGATCGCGGCCGCGTGGAGCCTGCTCGTCCCATGGCTGCTCGCACGCTTTCCGGCGCGCGAGGTCGGCATCATCAGCACCGTCGTCGACATGGCCGCGGTCACGGTCGCGGTCTACGTGGCCGCCGACGCGGTGGACATCTACCTCTTCTATGGCCTGGTGATCCTGGGGACCGCCCTGCGCTTCGGGCTCGGCGCATCGGTCTGGTCATCGATCGTCATGAGCGCCCTGTACGTGGCCGTGGTGTTGATCGAAGGGCCGCTGGACAGCGCTGCGCTCGACCTCCTGCCGGTCCGGGTCGGGTACCTTATCGGCTTTGGCATCGTGGCCGGTCTCTTCAGCCGCGTGATGATCGGCCGTGCCACCGAGAACGCGCGGCTCCAGCAGCGCCTGATGGAGGATGAGCGCGAGCGAGAGCAGATTCGCGAGCGGGAGCTCCTGAGCCGCCTGGGGCGTGATTTCAGCGCCTCGCTGGATCGCGAGGCCACGCTCCGGACGATCGTCGACGGGGCCGGCCCGCTGCTGGGCGGGGCGAGCATGGTCTTCACCTTCGATGACGCCGAGCGATGCCTGGAGCCGGCCGCTGCCGCTGGGCCGGACGGCGAGCTGGCCGAAAACTGGCTCGCCTACGCGACCGGCCATCCACCACGTCTCGGCGAGGGCCTGGTGGGAGGGGTGGGGGCCACGGCCGTTTCCCGGCAGGCGTCAGCCGTGGAGATCGAGACCGGCGACCCTGACGGCATGCGCGCCCTGGAGCTCGAATGGCTGATCGCCGTGCCGATCTTCGCCGGGGGTGGCTTCTTGGGCGTGCTCGCCACCGCCGCGCGGGGCGACCGACCGCCGGAGGATCGCATCCTTCGCCTGGCCGAGGCGGTCGCCGACCGGGCCGGCCCGGCGCTGCAGAATGCCCAGCTGTGGTCCGACCTCCAGGAGCGGATGGCTCGCGAGCAGACCGCGCAGCGCATCAAGGATGACTTCCTGTCCATCGTCAGCCACGAGCTGCGCACGCCGCTCACCAGCATCCAGGGCTATTCCCAGTTGCTGGAGGCGCGCCTGCGGACCGAACGGAGTGGCGAATCCAAGGAGATGGCGCACCTCCGCGTCATCCGCTCGCAGGCCGGACGCATGCGACGCCTGGTGGATGACCTGCTCGACGTGAGCCGCATCGACAGACGCGGTGGAGTGAGTGTCGAGCCTGCCGACTTCGACCTGGCCGAGGCGGTGCGGGAGGCCGTCAACCGCGCGGCACGCGAGCACGCCGACCGGCAGATCGCGGTGGTCGCGCCGGAGAGCCTGCCGCTCCACGCGGATCGGGATCGGCTGGACCAGGTGCTGACCAACCTGCTCGAGAACGCCGTGAAGTACTCGCCCGACGGTGGACCCATCGTTGTGACGGCGGAGCGGCGCGGCGGAGAGGTTGAGGTGCGCGTCGCCGATACCGGTGTCGGGATTCCGGCGGAGCATCGCGAGAACGTGTTCGAACGCTTCTACCAGGCCGATAACGACGCCGGCCGGCAGCGATTCGGTGGCCTGGGTCTGGGCCTGTACATCAGCCGCGCCATCATCGACGCGCACGGCGGCCGCATCTGGGCGGCCGACAATACCGAGGCAGGCGCCGGATCGGTGTTTGGCTTTCGCATCCCGCGCGTGGCGATCGCGCTGGCGCCGGAGGTGGCGTCGACCGGCGAGCCACCGCCCTTCGTGTTGCGCCGCCGCGACGGCTGATGCGCGCCCGCCTGGCCGACCTGGCCGCTCGCCACGGACTCGAGCTGGTGGGCGTCACATCCGCCGATCCGTTACCGGAGGCGCGGGCCCGGATGGAGGAGAGCGTGGCGACCGGGCGCATGGCACGCATGGGATG
>JACDBS010000184.1 GCA_013694795.1 Chloroflexota bacterium
GCCATGGTGGATGTGGCTGCTGGCCGTCCTGGCGGTCTTCCTGCTCGGCGCCATCGGATTCCTGGCCGTCCAGCTGCTCGGTGGCCTGGGCGGCTCCTCGGCCACGCCGTCGCCCAGCGTCGCGCAGGTCACCGTCCCCGATTGTGATGATGTCTCGCTCGCCCGGTTGCAGGCAGAGGCAGCCGACCTCGGCCTCACGGTGGATCGCGAGAACGAGGCGTCGGAGGACGTCGACGAGGGCGACGTCATCCGCTGCGAGCCCGGCACCGGCCTCCAGGTCGACGAGGGGTCGCCCATCATCGCCTTCGTCTCGAGCGGTGCCGATGCGGTGCCGGTTCCCGGTCTGCGCGGCCAGAACCTCCAGCAGGCGACGGAGACACTGCGCGAGGCGGGGTTCTCGACCGGGAACATCGAGCGCGAGCCCGACGCGAGCGTTCCCGACGGCTCGGTGATCCGAAGCATTCCGACCGAGGGTGTCGACCACCCTCGCGGCGAGCAGGTCGACCTCGTGCTCAGCACCGGGCTCACACCCTCGCCGACCGCGTCACCGACCGCGTCGCCGACGCCCACGCCGGTCCCGACGCCGGTCCCGACGCCCTTCCCGACGCCCGTCCCGACAGGCGCCACGCCGCCGCCGTGATGATCCGGCCGGACCGCAGGCATCCCCGATGCGATGCTAGGATGCCGGACAGTCCGAAGAACCCTGAGCTTGGAGGCATCCCCGCAGCCATGGCAACCATCGCCCCGATGACGGTCGATGAAACGACGTTCGACAGCGATGTGCTCGCTGCGGACAAGCCGGTCCTCGTCGACTTCTGGGCCCCGTGGTGCGGTCAATTAAAAAAAGTCTCGCCGGTCGTCGAGAGCTTCGGCGAGAAGTACGCCGAGAAGATGGGCGTCGCGAAGGTCAACACCGACGAGAACCAGCAGCTGGCGATGCGCTACAGCATCTTCAGCATCCCGACCCTGATCGTCTTCCAGAACGGCAGGGAGGCGGCGCGCCTGGTTGGCTACATGCCGCAGGAGGTCATGGAGGAGCGGCTGAGCCAGTTCCTCAACTGAGCCCGCGCCGCACGCACCCATGATCATCAAGACCGAGCGCCGCATCGGCGCCGATCGACGCCGTGAGGCGGACGGGTTCGCGCAGGAGCGCCGCGAGGGCGACCGCCGCACGATGTGCTGGGAGGTCGAGAACTGCGATCTGACCATCCGGTACCGGTGCCCTGCCTTCATCCTGCGCCGGCCCTGCTGGGAGCTGTGGGCGGTGGAGGGCGTCGGACCCGCTCGTGCGTGCTGCCACAACGACAAGGAGTGCGAGCCGGGTCGCTGCATCATCGCCGAGAAGCGGTTCGCCGGTACCCCTCCCGCCGAGCCGCTCACCGTCCACGTCGGCCGTCGCGGGATGCCACTGGGCTACGGACGGCCACGTCGCCACCGTTGCCCGCATTTCTACCTGACGAGCGGCGCCAAGGGGCGCGTCCCGATCCAGGCGCCGCAGCTCATGCGCACACTGCTCAAGCAGGAGGGCAGCGTGAGCCGATGCGAGCTGCGGGGCGGCGTTCATCTCGACTCGGGATACGTCAACGACCTGTGCCTCACCGGACAGTTCGTCGACTGCGTGTTCTACGAGGAAGGCTCGGACTGACCGATCGGCTGACCTACGCCGATGCCGTCGCCGCGCTGACTGAGCGCGGCCGTTTCGGGATCAGCATGGGCCTGGAACGGGTGGCCCGCCTGATGGCCGAGCTCGATCACCCGGACCGGGGGATGCGCGGGGCACTCGTCGGCGGCACGAACGGAAAGGGCTCCGTGGTGGCGATGACGCGCTCGGTGCTGGTGGCCGCGGGGGTCACCGTGGGGACGATGCCGAAGCCACATCTTGTCAGCTACCGCGAACGGGTGGCGGTCGATGGCGAGCCGATCTCTACGCACGACTTCGCCGCCGCCGTGGAGAGGGTGCTCCCCGCGGTCGACCGCGTGACCAGGGTCGTCGGTCCCCCGACCGAGTTCGAGGCCCTCACCGCGGCCGCGATCACGGAGCTCGCCCGGCGCGACGTGGACCTCGCCATCGTTGAGGTGGGGCTCGGCGGTCGTCTCGACGCGACGAATGTGCTCGATCTCGGCGTCGCGGCGATCACGAACGTCCAGAAGGACCACGAGGCGATCCTCGGGGATACGCTGAGGGCGATCGGCGGCGAGAAGGCCGCGATCATCAAGCCCGGCAACGCCGCCATCGCCGGCGCATCGGGACAGGGCCTGACGCCGATTCGCCGCCGCTGCCGCGAGCTCGGCATTGCACTTCGACGCGCCGGACCGCGCCAACCGTACCGCGCGGTGCTACGAGACCAGGGCTGGGACGGAATCGTCGTCGACGCAGTGACGCCGGCGCGCGAGCTGCGCGATCTTCACGTGGGGCTGCTCGGCGCGCACCAGGCCGAGAATGTCGCGGT
>JACDBS010000069.1 GCA_013694795.1 Chloroflexota bacterium
CGTCGACGTGCTGGTGGGTACCCAGTTGGCGGCCAAGGGGCTGGATTCGCCGACTGTGACACTGGCAGCGGTCATCGCTGCCGACGTCACCCTCAATCTGCCCGACTACCGCGCCGCCGAGCGAACCTTCCAACTGCTGGCCCAGGTCGCCGGACGGGCCGGCCGAGGACCGATGCCGGGGCGGGTCGTCATCCAGAGCTACGCGCCATCACACCACGCGGTGAAGGCGGCGGCCAGACTCGACGTTGACGGCTTCGCGGACGAGGAGCTGCTGCGCCGGCGACTGCTGGGATACCCCCCCTTCAGCGTACTGGCCCGCCTGCTCATTGGCGACGCCGACCGGGCACGCGCCGAGGAGCGCGGCCGCCAGGCCGCATCGGCGGTGGCGACACCCGGAGTCGAGGTGCTCGGCCCCCTGCCGGCATACGTCGCGCGGCGCGCCGGGCGCTATCGGTACCAGGTCGTCCTGCGCGCATCCGACGCCGATGCGCGAGGTCGAGCCCTGGAGCGCGTCCCACCTGGAGTGGCCATCGACGTCGATCCGGAGTCGCTGCTCTGAATCGGTACAATGCGCAGCGCCATGGCCATCCGCCGTATTCTGACCGCCCAAGAGCCGATCCTGCGGGAGCGCGCCAAGAAGGTTTCGAACTTCGACGCCAGCCTCCATCGGCTGCTGGATGACATGCTCGAGACGATGCGCGACGCGCCCGGGGTTGGGCTGGCGGCCAACCAGGTCGGCGTGCCGCTCCAAGTGGCCGTGATCGAGATCGAGAACAGGATCACCGAGCTCGTGAACCCGCAGATCGTGAAGTCAACTGGTGAGCAACTTGATTGGGAGGGCTGCCTCTCCATCCCTGGCTACGTGGCCGAGGTAGCTCGGGACGCGAAGGTGACGGTCAAGGCGCGAAATCGCCGCGGCAGGGAGTTCCGCGTCACCGGCGACGAGCTCTTCGCCCGCGCGCTTCAGCACGAGATCGATCATCTCAACGGCGTCCTGTACCTCGACCATCTCGACGCCACCGACGAGCTGGTGCGCGTCAGCGAGGCAGCGGACGAGGTCGGCGAAGAAGCGGCCGCCGGGATCTAGTGGGTCGCATTGGACGCATCTGTTTCCTCGGCACGGGTTCCTTCGGGGTTCCGCTCCTCGCGCGCGTCGCCGAGATGGCCGATGCACTGCTGGTGGTCAGCCAGCCCGACCGTCCCGCGGGCCGACGTCTCCACTTCCGCGCAACCCCGGTCGCTGCCTTGGCACGCGAGCACGGGCACCGTGTCCTGACCCCGACGCGTCTGCGCGACCCCGCGGCGCTCGCCGGCATCACGGACTTCGGCCCCGACGGGCTGCTCCTGGTGGCCTACGGCCAGCTCGTCCCGCAATCGCTCCTGGCTCTGGCCAGCCGGCCGCCGCTCAACGTCCATCCGTCGCTCCTTCCGCGTCATCGCGGCGCCGCCCCGGTGGCCGGCACCATCCTGGCGGGCGACCCCACAGGAGGGGTTACCCTCATGATCATGACCGCCGAGCTCGACGCCGGGCCGATCGTGGAGAGGTGGCCCGTCGCGTTGAGCGGTCGCGAGACGACGCCCGAGCTCGAGTCAGTGCTGGCGGACCTGGCGGCCGAAGTGGTTCCGCCACGGCTCGAGCGCTGGGCCGCGGGCGACACCCCCTCCGAGCCGCAGGACGAGCGGGCGGCCACCCACGTTCACCCCTTTACCCGATCCGATGGCTGGATCGATTGGCAGCGTCCGGTCGTCGAGATCGACCGCCAGGTGCGCGCGCTCCAGCCGTGGCCGGGGGCGTGGACGACCATCGACGGCCGGCGCCTCCACGTGCGCCGAGCAACGGCGGTAGCCGGCGTGGACGACGTGCCGATCGGCGCACTGCTCCCCGGCGAGGTGCCGTGCGTGGCGTGCGGAGTGGGCGCGCTGGCGCTCGAGATCGTCCAGCCCGAAGGTCGGCCGACCATGCCGGCCACCGCGTGGCGGCGCGGGTTGCCGCGCGAGCACGTCATCGTCGGAGGTGGTCGGCCCGACGAGCTCGCTCGCTAGGTATACTCAGGCCATGTTCTTCGATCCGCTTTACATCGTCGTCGTACTCGTGCCCACGCTGGCCATCACCGGCTGGGCGGCGTGGCGCGTGAAGTCAACCTACGGCAAATGGTCCAAGGTCGATTCGGGCATGAACGTCGACGCGTTCGACTTCGCGCGCCGGCTGCTCGACCGGCAGGGCCTCACCGAGGTCCGCATTGAGCCAACGCCCGGAAAGCTGACCGATCATTACGATCCGCGCGGCAAGATCCTGCGCGTGAGCTCCCAGGTCGCGGACGCCTCGGCGCTCACGACCGCCGGCATCACCACCAGCGCGCCGCGCCTGTCGGTGGCCGCCGCGGCCGTCATCGCTCACGAGGTTGGCCATGCGCTCCAGGACCACGCCGGCGAGCCGGCCATGAAACTTCGCATGGCGATCGTGCCGGCCGCGCAGTTCGGCTCCGGCATCGCGCCATGGCTCATCATCGCCGGCGTTTTCCTCCAGGTCCCCGGCCTCGCCATCGTGGGCCTCATCGGTTTCGGGGCGGCAGTGCTCTTCACCTTCGCCACGCTGCCGGTCGAGATCGGCGCGTCGGGCAAGGCGCTCGCCTTCGTGAACGGCCTCGGCATGGTGGGGGAGAAGCAGTCAGGCGCGCGCGAAGTCCTCAAGGCCGCCGCGTGGACCTATGTCGCCGGCGCGCTCACGGCACTGCTGACCTTCCTGTATTACGCGTGGCTGATCTTCGGTCGCCGTGACTGACCTTCCGCTTGCCGGATCGCGTCCGGCGATCAGCGAGATCGACCTCCCGACGCTCGCCGCGTGGCTCGACGCCCGCGGCGAGCCCGCGTACCGGGCTGATCAGGTGGTCGCCGGCGCGCATCGGCCCGACGTCACCGCCTTTGCCGATCTGACCGACCTGCCGGCGCCTCTCCGCACGGCGCTGGCGGAGGCCTTCCGCTTCAGCACCATCGCCGACAGTCATGTCATCCGTGCCGATGGCGGCCAGACCGCGAAAGCGGTCCACGAGCTACATGACGGGCAGCGCATTGAATCGGTGTTGATGCGATACGCGACACGCGGCGCGTCCGCCGAGCGCACGACGATCTGCATCAGCTCGCAGGCGGGCTGCGCGGTGAACTGTCCGTTCTGCGCCACCGGACAGGCGGGCTTCGAGCGCCAGCTGACGCCGGGCGAGATCGTCGACCAGGTCCTGCTCTGGCACCGGCCGCCGTGGCAGGCGCTGGGTGACGCGAAAGCCGGGCACTACAACATCGTGTTCATGGGCATGGGCGAGCCGCTCAATAACGCCGATCGCGTGTTCGAGTCGGTTCGGCTCCTCAACGACCCCGCGCGGCTGGGCATCGGCGCACGCCACATCACCGTTTCGACCTCCGGCGTCGTTCCGGGCATCGACCGCATGGTGGACGAGCTGCCGCAGGTCAACCTGGCCATCAGCCTCCATGCCGCGACCGACGCGCTGCGCGACGAGCTGGTACCGATCAACCGGAAGTGGCCCATCCACGAGGTCATCGCCGCCGGTCGGCGCTTCAGCGGGCGCACGAGGCGGCGCGTGAGCCTCGAATACGTGATGATCGACGGTCTCAATGACACCGATGAGCAGGCGCGGGGCCTGGTCGAGCTGGCACGGGGTTGGCGCACGCACGTGAACCTCATCCCCCTCAACCCGACGCCCGGCTCGCGCTGGAGCGGGACGCCGGCAGCCGGAATCGCGCTGTTCGTGGCGATCCTCCGTGCGGGCGGCATCACGGTCACCGTGCGCGACACGCGCGGGCGCGAGATCGAGGCCGCCTGTGGCCAGCTCCACGCCCAACTGTCGGGTCGGTCCCTGCGCGAGGCGCGCGAGACGCGCGAGACGCGCGGAGCCGCATCGGTCGTGCCTGCGTGAGGGCCCGACCGCAGATCAGTGCCAGCATCCTGAATGCCGACTTCAGCCAGCTCGGGAGGGAGGTGGAGCGTGCGGCTGACGCTGGCGTCGACTCCATCCACCTCGACGTGATGGATGGCCATTTCGTCGACAACCTGACGATGGGGCCGGTGGTGGTCGAATCGGTGCGTTCGCGCACGAGCCTGCCGTTCCACAGCCACCTCATGATGAGCAACCCGCTCGCCTACGCTCAACGCTTCGCGCAGGCCGGCAGTGACCTCATCGTCTTCCACCTCGAAGCCGATGACGACCCCGGCGCCGTGATCGCCGAGATCGAGCGCGCCGGCAAGCGGCCGGGCATCGCGCTCAACCCGGAGACTCCAGCCGATGCGGCCCACCGGTGGCTCGAGCAGGTCGACCTGCTGCTGGTGATGACCGTCCACCCGGGATGGGGTGGCCAGGAGTTCATCGTCGACGTCCTGCCCACGATGAGGTCGTTGCGCGCAGAGATCGACCGCCGGGAGCTCTCGCTCCCGATTGGCGTGGATGGCGGCGTGAATCTCGACACCATCGAACGCGCCCATGCCGCCGGCGGCGAGGTCCTGGTGGTCGGCAGCGCCCTGTACAGCACCGATGGCGACCTGTCGCCCACGGTCACCGCCCTGCGCGCCGCGGCGGAAGGACGCACCGCCACCGAAACGGGCGCCGAAAGGACCTGACGCTGCCGCCTCGTCGATCGCTTCCGCTCGCCGCCGTACCGCTTCTCCTCGCCGTCGTCCTCGTCGCCTGCGGCGAGGATGGGCCGCGGCTTCCGTTCGTCCCCACGCCGGAGCCGACCCCCGAGCAGCCACGCAGGGTGGACGTCGTCGTGGTCAGCCTCGGCACGGACGAGCCGGTGAGCGGCGCCGAGATCATGGTCGACGAGGCGTCGACGTTCGCCGATGCGTCGGGCAGCGCGATCGTCAACGCCATGCGAGGGTCGACCATCTTCGTCGCCGCCGAGGGTCACGACCCCGCGGACGCCACGGTACCCGACGAGGGACAGGTGCGGATAGAGCTCCGACCGAACGTCGTGAGCGGCACCGTCACTGGTTCCGACGGGGAGCCGATCGCGGCCGTTCGCGTCTTCATGGATGGCAGCGAGCTCATGACCGAGACCGGCGATGACGGTGCCTACGAGCTGGCCGGGCTGCCGGCGGACGGAACGCTCATCTATAAGATGCCGGGCTATCGGCTCACCGAGCTGATGGTCGGCGACGAGATGACGAAGGATGTCACCATGGAGCCGTTCGTGGCGCGCGCCCTGTACGCCCCATCGGCGATCTTCGAGGCTCCGGGGCGCCTCGAAAAGATGCTCGACCTGATCGAGCGGACGGAGGCGAACGCCATGGTGATCGACGTCAAGGAGACCGACGGGCGCCTCTATTAAGCCACCGACCTCGCGACCGCGGCCGAGGTGGGGGCCATCCGGGAGACGCCCGTCTTCGACCTCTCCGAACTCCTGCCCATGCTCAAGGAGCGTGGCATCTACACCATTGCCCGCATGGTGGTCATGAAGGACAACACCTCGGCGGCCGCGCGCCCGGAGCTGGCCGTGCGCAACAGCGCCACCGGCGAGCCGTGGCGCGACAACATCGGCGGCGCGTGGCTGGACCCGTCGGCGCCCGGCGTGGCCGAATACATCGCGTCGATTGCCGGAGACCTGGCCGAAAAGGGCTTCGACGAAGTCCAGATGGACTATGTCCGCTTCTTCAGCGACGGACCGTACGACGTCGCCGAGACGAATCTGCCCAACACCCAGTCGTTCCGCCTCCCGGCCATGGGTCGCGTCCTGCGCGTCGTCAGCGAGGAGCTCGACATGACGCGCACCTTCCTGGGCGCCGATGTCTTCCCCATCAGCTTCATCGCCCCCGACGACCAGGGGATCGGACAGCGACCCGAGGTCATCATGCCGTACGTCGATTACTTCTGCCCCATGGTCTACCCATCGCACTACGGGCCCGGCGTCTTCGGGTTCGAGGTACCGAACAACTTCCCGTACGAGGTCATCGACGAAACGCTCCAGATCATGAACGACCAGGCAGAAGGGCTGCCGGTCGTCATCCGCCCCTGGATCCAGGACTTCGGTTACGGTCCGTTCCCGCCCTACAGCGCCGCGCAGGTGCAGGCCGAGTTCACCGCCGCCGCCGACAATGGCGCGCAGGGCTGGATGATCTGGAATGCCCGCGCCATCTTCACGGAGGCAGCCCTGGGGCCGCCGCGCGAGGGTGAGGACGCCGGACCGATGACCGTCACCCGGCCGGCCGCCGTGGCCAGCCCAGTCCCGTCCGCTTCGCCCTAGGAACGATGATTCTCGTCGTTCAGCGCGTGACGCGGGCCTCCGCACGCTCCGGTGACGAGCTGCTCGGCGAGATTGGCCATGGAGCTGTGGTCATGGCGGGGATCGGCGCCGCGGACACTCCCGAGATCGTTGACCGCATGGCCGACAAGCTCATCGGCCTGCGCTACTTCGAGGACTCCGAGGGGCGGACGAACCATGCCATCGCCGATGCCGGCGGTTCGCTCCTGGTGATCAGCCAGTTCACGCTGTATGCGGATATCCGACGCGGACGTCGCCCCGGATTCACCCACGCCGCGGAGCCCGAGATAGCCATCCCGCTGATTGATCGGTTCATCGAGCGCCTTCGCGCCACCGGCACGGCGGTTGAAACGGGTCGTTTCGGCGCTGACATGGCCGTCGAACTCGTCAATGACGGTCCGTTCACCATGGTCATCGACTCGGAGCGCGACCTCGCCTGACCTTTGCGCCTGGGGCCATCGACCAAGGAGCGAAGCAGAACGACCGAAGGGAGTGACGTCCGCGGTGGTTGACTCGTGGGGCGGGGCTACGGACCAAGTAGCGAGGCAGAACGACCGAAAGGGGGCGACCTCCGCCGTTGGATGACTCGTGGGGCGGGTCGCAGGCGCTGGAGGTCGTCGTTCTTGGCTGTTAGACCCGTGGTGCGGGTCGTCGTCCGCTGCTTGGCGCCGGGCATGACAAACGCCCGGGTCGGGTGACGCGGGCGCATCGGTGCTTCGCAGAGGAAAAGGTCAGATCTTCTGGGCGGTGCGGCGGCATCGGCTGCAGGCCTTCACCTTCGAGACCTTGCCATCGGTGACGACGGTCATGGGCTGAAGGTTGGGCAGCCATCGGCGCAGGGCGCGCTTGCGGTTCATCCCGACCGACTGGGGGTTCCAGCCGGTGATGGGGCGCTTGCCGCAGACGTCGCAGACGCGGGCCATGGTCGAATGGGTCTCCAGGTTCACACGAAAAACCCGGCGTCAGGCGCCGGAGCGATCGCGATGGTAGCACGCTACGATCGGGCCATGCAATCGAGCCCGCCGATGGACCTCGACGAGCCCATCCGGGGGACGATGCCGGCCCTGGCACGCGGGGCCGCCGCCCTGGCCAAGCTCGGGATCACGACGCCGCGCGAGGCGCTCTGGTATCTGCCCTTCCGCTACGACGACTTCAGCGAGCTCCGCGCCCTTGGCGACCTGCTGCCCGATGAGAAGCAGTCGGCTCGCGTTCGAGTGGACGCGGTGCGCATCGAGCCGGGATTCGGGCGGCAACCGCAGCGGGTCATCGCGCAGCTGAGCGATGAGACGGGCAGCGCGGAGGCCATCTGGTTCGGGCGCCGCTTCGTCGAGCGACGCCTTAGGCCCAACGACGAGCTGATCGTCTCAGGCAAGGTGACGCAACGTGGATGGCGGTCGCAGTTCACCAGCCCCGAGTTCAGTCCCGTCGGTCACGAATCGGTCCACACCGCGCGGGTCGTGCCCGTCTACCACCTCGCCGCCGGGGTCACGCAGAAGCGGCTGCGTGAGCTCCTCGCTCGGGCGCTGGAGGCCGCGCTGCCGGCGGTCGAGGACCCCCTGACCGATGACGAGCGCGGCAGTCTGCCATACCTTGCCGATGCCCTCCGCACCGCGCACTTCCCGGAGGAGGCGGCCGACGTCGACGCGGCACTCGAGCGGCTCGCCTTCGACGAGCTGCTCGCCCTCCAATTGGCGCTTGCGCAGGGCCGGCAGGCGCGCCAGCAGCTCCACGCCCCTCCCATCAGCGTGACCGATGCGGAGCTTGCGGAGATTGTCGGCGCCCTGCCCTTCACGCTCACCGGCGACCAGGCCGCGGTGGTGGAGTCGGTCATCGACGACCTCGCGCTAGATCGACCGATGCGAAGATTGCTGCAGGGTGATGTCGGCAGCGGAAAGACGGCGGTGGCGGCGGTCGCGCTGGCGTGCGCCGTGCGCGCCGGATGGCAGGGCGCGCTCATGGCGCCGACCGAGATCCTGGCCCGCCAGCACCACGCCGGACTGGGGCCCCTGCTCGAGGGCCTGGGCGTCCGCGCCGAGTTCCTGTCCGGGTCACTTTCGGTCGCGCGCAAGCGCGAGATCCACGATGCCATCGCGGCCGGCGCGGCCGAGGTCGTCATCGGCACGCATGCGGTCATCAGCACCGCGGTAGAGTTCCCGCGCCTGGGCCTTGTCATCGTTGACGAGCAGCACCGCTTTGGCGTCGGGCAGCGCGCCGCGCTGCAGGCCAAGGGGAGCGGCGCCGAGCCGCATACCCTGGCGCTGACCGCCACGCCGATCCCGCGCACGCTGGCCCTCATCGTCTACGGCGATCTGGAGATCAGCACGATCCGCGAGCTGCCTCCCGGCCGGCAGCCGATTCGGACCGAGATCCGCGACCGACGTGCGTTGCCCAGGATCGAGGCCTTCCTGGCTGCCGAGGCGGCCGAAGGCAGGCAATCGTTCGTCGTCGTCCCACTCGTGATGGAGTCGGACGCGCTCCAGGTTGCGAGCGCCGAGGCGGAGTTCGAACGGCTCCAGGCGGCGCTTCCGCAACTGAGGATCGGCCTGGTGCACGGTCAGCAGAAGGCAGCTGCGCGTGACGCGACCATGAGCGCATTCGCCGCCGGCGAGATGGACGTGCTGGTGGCGACCACCGTCATCGAGGTCGGCATCGACGTGCCGAACGCGACGGTCATGCTCGTCGAGGACGCCGAGCGCTTCGGCCTGGCACAACTCCACCAGTTGCGCGGCCGGGTCGGCCGCGGGACGCATCGGTCCTTCTGCATCCTTCTCTCGGACGCCGCGGACGAGCTCGCCATGCGCCGTCTCGATGTCGTGCGCGGATCGCAGGACGGCTTCGTCATCGCAGAGGCCGATCTCGAGCTGCGAGGTGCCGGAAATGTGCTCGGCACGCGCCAGTCCGGCCTACCGCCGTTGCGGGTCGCCTCGCTCTTCGATCCGCGGCACCTCGCGCTCGCGCAGCGGGCACGCGACCTCGCCGATCGCGTGGTCGGGGACGATCCCACCCTCGCCGGCCGGCCGGCGCTCGCCAGGCTCCAGGCCGACTTCGCTCCGACCGAGGAGGAGGGGGACGCCGCCTGATGCGGGTCATCGCCGGCATCGCCCGTGGGGTGCCGCTCGCCGCGCCACGAGGTCGTGGCACGCGCCCGATCACCGATCGTGTCAAGGAGACGCTCTTCGGCATCCTCGGCGACCGGGTGCCCGGCGCTCGCGTCCTCGACCTGTATGCCGGCAGCGGGTCGATCGGCATCGAGGCGTTGTCGCGCGGTGCGGCGTCGGCCGACTTCGTCGAGCGCGAGAGAGGGGCGCTCGCCATCGTCCGCTCGAACCTCGAGCGCACGCACCTGGAGAACGATGCTCGCGTGCACGGCAAGGATGTGGAGCGTTATCTCGCGACGGCCTCCGATGGACCGTGGGACCTCGTCATCCTCGATCCGCCGTACGAGGCGCGTGCTATGGTGGCGCCGCTGCGCGCCCTGGTGTCGCACCTGATGCCGGGTGCACAGGTGGTGATCAAGCACTTCTGGCGAACTGAGCTGCCGGAGATCGGCGGGCTGACGATGACCCGCCAACGTCGCTTCGGTGAGACGATGCTCACGTTCCTGGCGATGGAGGATGCATGACGCGGGTCGCGGTATTCCCCGGATCGTTCGACCCGATGACGAACGCCCACCTGGACGTGGCGCGCCGCGCATCGGGGCTGTTCGATCGGCTCGTCATCGGTGTCCTCAACAATCCGAAGAAGGAGCCACTCTTCGCCATCGGTGAGCGCGTAGCGCTCATCGAGCGCTGCGTGGCCGACCTCGGCGAGCACGTCAGCGTGGTCGCGTTCGACGGATTGACCGTGGACTTCGCGCGCGCCCACGCCGCCGGCTTCATCGTGCGTGGCCTGCGCGCGGTGAGCGATTTCGAGGCCGAGCTCCAGATGGCGCTCACCAACCGCAAGCTGGCGCCCGCCATCGACACGACCTTCCTCATGACGGCCCTGGAGTACGGCTACGTCAGCTCATCGCTGGCCAAGGAGGTCGCCCGCTTTGGCGGTGATGTGACACCGATGCTGCCCGGTCCGGTGGCCGAGGCGCTGGCCGACCGTCTGCGCATGACCCCGCGCGTATAATCCGCAGCCAAGGAGGTCGCGGCCACGGACATCATCTTCCTCGTCGAGCGGCTCGAGTCGCTGGTGGCGACCGGCAAGAAGCTGCCCCTCACGAACAACGTCGTGCTCGACCAGGCGACGATCCTCGAGCTGGTGGACCAGTTGCGGGTTTCGGTGCCGGACGAGGTGCGCCAGGCGCGCCGGATCACCGAGGAGTCTGGTCGCATCACCGAGCGCGCGCGGGAGGAGGGCGACTCCATCGTCGCTCGGGCCCAGGGCCAGGCTGCCCAGATGCTCGAGGAGCGCGAGCTGGTACGGGCCGCGCAGCAGCGCGCCGCCGAGATCCTCGATCGCGCGCAGGACGAGGCCCGGGAAGTTCGGCGCGGAGCCGATGAGTACGCGGCCGGCGTCCTCATCCGTCTGGAGGGCGAGTGCATCAAGGCGCTGACGAGCATCAAGCGCGGTATCGACATGCTCGACGAGCGCCACCGGCCCGCCGGCGATGACGGCGCATCGCCGTCGGGAAGCGGCGCGATCGTCGTCGATTCTGAGGAGCAGGCCCGCACCGCCCCCCGGCCATGACCTCGTTCAACGTCGCGGGGCTGCTCCATGAGCCACCGGGAGCGACGCGTGACGTGCGCCTGCGCGACCATTACGTCAGCCTCGGTCCGGACGTCGAGCTGGCCGGTCCCCTTGACGCCGACCTGCGCCTTCAGCGCACGAACCGCGGCATCCTGGCGGGTGGCGAGCTCCGCGCCCCGCTGCGGCGCACCTGCGCCCGCTGCACCGACCCGTACGTGGAGGAAGTTCGGGTTTCCGTATCGGAGGAGTTCCTGCCGAGCCTTGACCCCGAGACCGGCCTGCCGATCCACGCTGAGGCCGGGGAGAGCGAGACGGCGCAGCAGATCAATGAGCACCACGAGATCGACCTTGACGGCATCTTCCACGACGAGCTTTCGCTGACCGAGCCAATGCATCCGCTCTGCCGGCCCGATTGCGCCGGGTTGTGCGCCGAATGCGGCGGGCGGGTCGACTCGGGAGATCATCGACACGGCGGCGACGAGATCGATCCGCGGCTGGCGGGCCTGGCGGTGCTGCTCCGTGACCGCAACGGGGACTCGTGATCTGAGTCACCTGGCTCGTTCGCCACTGAACGGGCGCGCCGGCTATACTGCGGCGTCCCGTTTCCTATCGGTCAAGGAGTTTCCGCGTGGGCGTTCCCAAGCGAAAGGTTTCCAAGGCGCGCCAGGGTGAGCGCCGCGCGCATCTCGCCATCAGCGCGCCGCCCTTGGTCGAGTGCGACCACTGTCATGAGCTGAAGCGCGCCCATCACGTCTGCCCGACCTGCGGCTGGTACGCCGGTCGCGAGGCGATGACGATTGAGCCGGTCGCTCCGGTCGAAGGCCAGCGCTAACCCCGATGCGCATCGCGGTCGACGCGATGGGAGGCGACCACGCCCCACGCGAGATCGTTCGCGGCGCCATCGATTACGCGTCCACCAGCACCGACGAGGTCATCCTTGTCGGTGACGTGCCGCGCCTGGAGCGGGAGATCGCCGCGTACGGCAAGGAGCGCCCGGCCGGATTGACCCTGGTCGACGCGCCCGACGTCATCGAGATGGACGAGCATCCAGCCACGGCGTTGCGGGCCAAGCGCCGCGCTTCGATCGTGGTGGCCACCGACCTGGTGCGTGACGGCGCCGCCGATGCGGTCGTGAGCGCCGGATCGACCGGCGCGACCATGGCGGCCGCGGTCTTCCGCCTGGGACGCATCGAGGGCATCGATCGGCCGGCACTGCCCGCGCACATGGTGACCGCCAGCGGGCCGGTGATGCTGCTCGACGTCGGCGCCAACGTCGACTCCGACGCGGAGAACCTGGTGCAGTTCGCCGCCATGGGCGCCATCTTCGCGGAGCACGTCCTCCACGTCTCCAACCCGCGGATCGGCCTGCTCAACATCGGCGAGGAGGTCGAGAAGGGAGACGCCCTGGCCCGCGAGGCGCACGAGAAGCTGGCCGCGCTCGACATGCGCTTCGTCGGCAACGTGGAGGCGCACGAAATGATCGCCCACCGCGCCGACGTGGTGGTCTGCGACGGGTTCGTCGGCAACGTGGTGATCAAGTTCTTCGAGGGCATCACCAGCTTCATCTTCCGCGCGCTGCGCGAGGACCTCCAGCAGGGACCGATCGCGCCGCTGGCGCTGTTGGCGCTGAAGCCGGGCTTCGCCCGGACGAAGGCGCGCTTCGACTACGAGGGCTGGGGCGGTGCTCCGCTCCTCGGGGTCAGGGGTGTGAGCATCGTGACTCATGGACGCGCATCGGCACGAATGATCGAGAATGCCATCCGCGTTGGCTCCGAGTCGGCGCGCGCGCGAGTCCCCGAGCTGATCGCCGAATGGACGCGCGAACATCCCGCCCTGGTGCATCGCGGCGTGCGGTCCAGGATCGCCGCGCGCCTCCACCGCGACCGGGCCCGGACCCCGTG
>JACDBS010000082.1 GCA_013694795.1 Chloroflexota bacterium
CGCTCCCCCTCACGCATCGGCCTGCCGCCCGCCGAAAGCAGTTGCAGCGACCGTCTGGTCGCGCGGGATGATGATGGACAGAGTCGCCTCGACGGCAATCTCGCCGTCGACGCTTGCCACGCAGCGCACCCGGCCGAACATGCCGCGCAGTTTCTCGATCTCGACCTTCAGCGTGAGCTGATCGCCGGGAACCACCATCCTGCGGAACCGGCACTCATCGATGCCTGCGAACAGGCCCATCTTGCCGCGGTACTCGTCCAGCGTGAGGATCGCCACGCCGGCAGTCTGCGCGAGCGCCTCCACCATGAGCACGCCGGGCATGATCGGTCGCTCCGGGAAATGACCGGTGAACTGCGGTTCGTTGGCCGTGACCATCTTGATTCCGACCGCCCGCTTGCCCGGCACGAGCTCGATCACCCGGTCGACAAGCAGGAACGGGAAGCGGTGCGGCAGGATGCGCATGATGTCGGCCGCCTCGAGCGGCGGGGTCGGCGTTGGTGCGGTTCCGGTCGTCATCAGCTCCCCACGAACGCGGCCGGGCCGACCCGATCGACGAGGTTCGTGCTGACGCGCGCGCTCAGGAAGGCATCGTTATCAATGATCCCGCGGTGGAACGGAATATTGGTCTTCACGCCGCCGATCTCGAACTCGGCCAGGGCGCGGCGTGAGCGCGCCAGCGCGATCTCGCGCGTCTCGCCCCACACGATGAGCTTGGCGAGCAGGCTGTCGTAGAACGGAGGCACCTCGTAGCCGGCATAGAGGTGGGTATCCACCCGCACGCCGGGACCGCCGGGGAGGTTGAGCGACTCGATCTCGCCGGTCTGCGGTGAGAAATTGTCGGCGGGGTCCTCCGCGTTGATGCGGAACTCGATGGCATGGCCCCGAAACCGGATCTGCTCCTGCCGCAGGCTCAGCCTGTCCCCCGCCGCGATTCGGATCTGCTCGACGATCAGGTCGACGCCGGTCAGCATCTCGGTGACCGGGTGCTCGACCTGTACCCGGCAGTTGATCTCGATGAAGAAGAAGTTGCCCTCTGTGTCGAGCAGAAACTCCAGGGTACCGGCGCTCTCGTACCCGGCCGCCACCACGCTGCGGATGGCAAGATCACGCAGCCGCTCGCGACTCGCGTCGTCCATCGCCGGCGACGGGCCCTCCTCGATGATCTTCTGGTGACGGCGCTGGATGCTGCAGTCGCGCTCGCCCAGGTGCACGCCGCTCCCGTGCTGGTCGACCATGACCTGGACCTCGACGTGGCGCGACTCCTCGATCCACTTCTCGAAGTAGATGGAATCATCGCCGAAGGCGGCTTGCGCTTCCGAGCGCGCCAGGGGCAGGGAGGTCTCCATCTCGCGCGGGCTGCGCACCAGGCGCATGCCGCGTCCACCGCCACCCGCCGAAGGCTTGAGGAGGACCGGGTAACCCGCCTTGCCCGCCTGCTCCAGCGCGTCGCCCAGGTCGGACACGATACCGTTGCTGCCCGGCACCGTCGGCAGCCCGTTGGCGGCGAGCATGCGCCGCACGGCGTATTTGCTGGCAAAGCGCTCGAGCACCTCCGGCCGCGGACCGATGAAGGTCAGGTCGTGCGCGCCGCAGGCCTCGGCGAAGCTGGCGTCCTCGCTCAGGAAGCCGTAGCCCGGATGCACGGCGTCGCAACCGGTGATCATGGCGGCACTGATGACCGCCGGCTGGTTCAGGTAGCTCCTGCGGGCTTCAGCCGGACCGATGCAGATGGACTCGTCCGCCAGCTTCACGGCCATCGATTCGCGGTCGGCCTCGCTGTAGGCAACCACGGCCGGGAGCCCGAGGTCGCGGCAGGCGCGCAGGATGCGCACTGCGATCTCCCCGCGGTTGGCGATGAGCACCTTCGTCACCATATCGTCACGCCGTGACGTGCGCCGGCCGCGCCACCAGCTCCAGGGCGCCCTCGAGGGTCTCCGGGTCGCTCACCGTGCCGGTCCGCACCGCGGGCGCAATGCGCTTCACCATGCCGACAAGGGCGGCGCCCGCACCGCACTCGATCATGGTGCTGACGCCGTCGGCCACCATGCGCTGAACGCAGCCCACCCACTCGACCGGCGACCGCACCTGCTCGGCCAGCAGGGCGCGGATGCGCGTGGCGTCGGTCAACCGCTCGGCCGTCGCGTTGCTCATCACCGCCATCTGCGCGTCGCGCCATTCCTCGGTCTCGAAGGCAGCGGTGAGCTCATCGGCGATGCCGGCCATGAGCGGGGAATGGAAGGCGCCCGACACTGCGAGGCGCACGAAGCGCTTCGCGCCGGCGGCGCGCAGGGGCTCCTCGGCCGCATCCAGTACGCTCCGCTCGCCGGAGATGACCACCTGGCCGGGGGCGTTGTCGTTGGCCACCGACAGCTGCGTCGGGCGCGCGATTCCCGTGACCACCGATTCCACGGCAGCGCGGTCGAGACCGAGGACCGCCGCCATGCCGCCTTGCCTGTCCGCGCCGGCCATGAGCTCCCCGCGTCGCGACACGAGCCGCAGCGCTGCCGGCAGCGTCAGCACGTCGGCGACCACGAGTGCCGCGAACTCGCCTACGGAGTGGCCTGCCACGACTTCCGGCGCTGGCGCGCCGCGCTGCTCGAATGCACGGAACGCCGCGATTGAGGTTGCGAGCAGGCATGGCTGCGTCTGACGGGTGTCATTCAACCTATCGGCGGGACCCTCCCAGCAGGTCGCCGACACCGGCCAGCCGAGCGTCGCATCGGCCTCGTCGAAGACGGCGCGCGCGGCGGACGACCGCTCGGCAAGCTCGCGGCCCATGCCCACCGTTTGTGAGCCCTGCGGGCTGAAGAGCAGCGCGAGCCTCATCGGACGCCCTCTGCGACGTCGAGCTCGAGCACGACCTGCGCGTACTCGACGGCCTCGCCGCTTTCGGCGACGAGGTGACGGACAGTTCCCCCACGTGGCGCGCGGACGTCATGGCGCACGCCGAGCATTTCGACGTGACCCAGCGCGTCACCCTTGCGCACCTCGAGGCCCGGCCCCAGTCCCTCGGCATACACGAAGAAGCCGACCGCGGGTGAGGCGACGCCGACCGTCGGGGCTGCGCTTGCCTGGGGCGCCTTGGCAGGGGCCTCTCCCGAGGCTGCCGTGGCAGCGGGCACGGCGGGCGCCTCGACGCTGGGCGCGGCACTCACACGCAGGCGCAGATCCCCGTGGGCGACCTCGATCTCTCCCAGGCCATGCCGGCGCAAGCGCTCGGTGAGCTGTGGCACCAGCTCGGCAGCAACGCGCGAGATCGCGTCAAGGGCATCGTCGGAGTCGGTCATGCGCCCCTCTCGCTCTCGGCATCGTCGTCATCGCTCGGCCAGATCTCGCTCCAGCGTGGCCGGCGCGGGGCACCGGGCAGGCGGAGGATGCGTCCGATCCGCCGGCGCAACGATGGAACCTCCGGCGGGCGGCCGGTGCCGGCCCCCGTCTCGAGGTAGGCGCCCATTCCGCGCAGTCGAGCATAGCGGGTCGCAAGCAGCTCGGCCGTCTCACGGCCGGAGAGATGGCGCAGCGCGGCCAGGATCGCGGCGCGCACGGCCACCGCCGTGGCCGCCGGGTCGGTGTGGGCGCCGTCTCCGGGCTCGGCGATGATCGCATCCACGACGCCCAGATCGACCTGGTCCTCGGCGGTCATGCGCATGGCGGCCGCGGCCGTGCGGGCCTCGTCGCGTGAGCGCCACAGGATCGACGAAGCGCCCTCCGGGCTGATCACGGCGTAGACGGCGTTCTCGAGTGCCAGTACGGCGTCCCCCACCCCAATGGCCAGGGCGCCGCCCGAGCCGCCCTCGCCCAGGATGACGACCACGATCGGCACCTGGAGCCCGGTCATGAGCTTGATGCTCGAGGCGATCGCCTCCGCCTGCCCACGCTCCTCGGCGGCCGGCCCGGGAAAGGCGCCCGCGGTGTCGAGGAAGGTCACGATCGGGATGCCCAGCTTGTCGGCCAGACGCATGAGGCGCTGGGCCTTGCGGAAGCCCTCGGGATGCGGCGAGCCGAAGTTGCGCAGGATGTTCGACTCGGTGTCGGTGCCCTTCTGATGGCCGATGACCATCACGGGGCGGCTCTCGAGCATCGCCGGTCCCCCCACGATGGCCGGATCGTCGCCAAAGCTGCGGTCGCCGTGGAGCTCGAAGAAGCCCTCGAAGATGAGTGGTACCAGGTCGAGGGTGCGCGGCCGCTGGGGGTGCCGCGCCAGCTGAACGTGGCGCCACGCGATGTCGGTCGCTTCCTCGCTCGGCGGTGCCGCCTGGCGGACGATGTCGCTCACGGCCGTTCCTCCACTTCGCTCGTCGCGCGGGGAGCCGCTCCGCTGCCGTTCCCACCGCGGTCGGCCTCGACATCGATGCCGATCGTCTCGCTCACGGCCCCACCAAGGCGCTCGGCGAGCCCGGAGAGTGCCCCAATCGGTCCCCAGGAGCGGTCAGGGTCGGTCGGGGCACTGTCGTCGACCGCCGGGACCGGAAGCAGACGCATCAGCCGCGAAAGCGCGGCGCGCAGCTCAAGGCGCGGCACGATGGCGTCCACGAAACCGTGGGCAAGAAGGAACTCGGCGCTCTAGAAGCCCTCGGGCATGTCCTCGCCGATCGTGTCGGAGGCGACGCGCGCGCCGGCGAAGCCGATGAGCGCTTTCGGCTCGGCCAGGATCACGTCCCCCAGGCTGGCGAAGCTGGCCAGCACGCCACCGGTGGTCGGATCGGTCAACACGGCGATGAACGGGATGCCTGCGTCATCCAGCCTGACGAGCGGCGCGGTCGTCTTGGCGAGCTGCATGAGCGAGAGCGTGCCCTCTTGCATGCGAGCGCCGCCCGACGCGCTGACCACGATGGCAGGGATCCGCTCGGCAAGGGCCGTTTCGAAGCAGCGCGCCAGCTTCTCGCCCACGACGCTGCCCATGCTGCCGCCCATGAAGCGGAAATCGAAGATGCCAATGGCGACGCGCACGCGGTCGATGTCGCCAACGCCCCACACCAGCGCGTCGCGCAGCCCGGTCTTGACGCGCGAGGCCTCAAGGCGGTGCGGATAGGGCTTGTCGTCATGGAATCCGAGCGGGTCGACCGACTCCAGGCCCGCGTCGCGCTCCTCGAAGCTGCCCGGGTCGAGCAGCATGTCGATCCGCTCGCCGACCGACATGCGGAAATGATGGCCGCACGACGGGCACAGCCGAAGGCTGCGCTCGAGCTGCTTGTTGAACACCTGGGCGTCGCACTGCGGGCACTTGGTCCAGGCATCGGTCGGCGCCGCGCGGCGACTGAAGGGGAACTTGATCGGCAATCCTTGTTCCTCTCGCTACCGATGCAGGAGCCGATGCGCGGGGCCCGACGAGCGCCGCGCGCTGCGCCAGACGGCATAGGCGGTGACGCCGACTCCAACCGCCGACCCCACCGCGCCGGTGACAATCAGGCGGCCCGGATGACGCAGGATCCAAGGGGAGGCGCGCATGCCGGAGAGCCGCGATCCGAGCCGTGCTTCGAAGCGCGGGGCCACCGGCGACGACGCCAGGGAGGCACGAACAGAGACGGCCGCGTCGATGAGGGAACGGTCGGCCTGGGCAAGGCCAGCGGTGGCGGCCGCAACGCCGGGCGCGGCGCCTCCGAGCAGCTCATCGACCGCGCGGTCAAGCCGCTCGGCCAAGGTCGGTGGGGTTGTCATGACGCTCCTGCTAACACCGCGGAACGCCAAACGTTACACCGCCGGGCGATCAGGCGAGGAGCGCGGCCAGGTCCCGAAGCGCCCTGTGCTGGAGGACACGAACCGCGCCGGGGCTCCGACCAAGCACGACACCGATCTCACGCGCCGAGAGGCCGTCGACGAACCGAAGGATGATCACCTGCCGGCGGTCGTCTGCAAGGGTGTCGAGCGCGCGCCGCAGCCTGCGGCTCTCCTCCGCCTGCCCCACGAGCCCGGCCGGGTCGCCGCCGAGGGCCGGCTCGGACACGCCGTTCAGCGCGGTCGCTCGATGCCGGCCACGAGCACGCAGCGCGTTCGCGATCTGGTTGTGCGCGATGCGGAAGAGCCACGATCGGAAGCTGGCTCCCTCATCCCGGTAGCGGCCGATGGCGCCCAGCGCGGCCAGGAACGTGCGCTCCGTGGCATCTTCGGCGTCATGATGATCGCCGAGCAGGTAGAAGCAGTAGCCATAGACGCGATCAAGGTATCGGCGATAGAGCGCGCCGAAGGCGGCGAGGTCACGCTGCGCGGCGCGGACATCGGACACGTCCGGATCGATCGTCGCGCGCGGGTCGCCGCGGCGCTCGACGCTCATGCGCTGACCTCTCGCCGGACCCGCTCCACCTCGCCACTGGTCACGACGTGCCGGCCATCGTCCGACTCGACAACGAGGGCACCGGTGGCATCCAGGTCGACCGCGCGTCCGCGCACCGACCCGTCGGGCGTGGCGACCGTCACGAGCTCGCCCAGTGTCGTGCACGCCGCGCGATAGCGGGCGAGCGGGGATTCCCCGGTCTCGATCGCCGAGATTTCGACCTCGAGCGCCTCGAGCAGGCTACGCAGGAGCGCGTCGCGGTCGACCGGCGCGCCGGCCATGTCGGCCAGCGACGTGGCCTCGGCCGCAATCTCTGCGGGCATCGAGGCGCGCGCCCAGTTGACATTGATGCCCACGCCCACCACGGCGCCGGTCATCCGCTCACCGGCGAAGATCGTCTCGATAAGCAGGCCGCCAACCTTCCTCCCATCGGCCGACAGGAGGTCATTCGGCCACTTCAGGCTGACCGGCGCGACGGTCCCGCAGGCGTTCGCCGCCGCCAGCGCAGCGGCCAAGCCGAGCTGCCACGCCTCGCGCGAGTCGAGCCGCGGACGCAGCGCGACACTGACCATGAGGTTGAGCCCGGGCGGCGAGAGCCATGTCCTGCCGCGCCGGCCTCGACCGGCGGTCTGCTCATCGGCGACGACCACCCGACCGTCGGCATCGAACTCGCCGAGCATGGCGC
>JACDBS010000085.1 GCA_013694795.1 Chloroflexota bacterium
GATCCCGTCGGCTAACTCTCAGGAGATGAGGCTTATCGCAAGGTCGCGAGCCGGCTTCAACGTAATTCTCATCTCCCGAGGGATGGGCGGACCTGGAAGCCCGGAACCGATCCACCAAGCCGTCATAAGGCTCACGTCGCGAGAGATGCGCGATCTTGCGGCCCAGCGTTCGGCGACGGCCGTGATCAGGCTCATGTCACGAGAATTGGGGACCGTTTCGCGGTCGAGCGCATTAGCACGGACTCGACAACGGCTTGACATGGCCTTGATGCCGTCCGCCGACGATCGGCACGTGGCGATACCGGGCATGCACCGCGTTCATGTGGCGGTCAACTGCGAATGCGGGACGACCGTGGAGGCCTGCGACGACGAGGAGCTGCTCGACGAGCTCCTGGAGCATATCGCCGCCGCCCACGAGGCGGGCCTGCGACGCGATCCCGCCGCCATGCTCACCGACACCACATGACGGCCCGGACCGTGATTGGAGGGGCCGATCAACGGCCGGCACCGGATGAGCCCATCGCCCCTCGGGAATCGCATGCTCAGACAGAGGCCGCTGACGAATCGAGCGACCCGGATGAAATGGGCTCAGCGTTTCGATCGTACCTGGAGGATCCGGAGTGAAACGGCTTCACCGCTGGCTGCTTCGCGTCACCATTCCGTTCTGGATCCACCGGATCTAGCAACGCGTCCGCGCGACGCCAGCGCCGGGTGCGCTGCGCTGGTCTCCGGGCGGTGAGGCGTCGCGACCTGCTGTGGGAGCTTTTCGTCGTGTTCGGGACGCTCGGCGTCATCGGCTTCGGCGGACCCGGGGCACACATCGCCCTCATGCGTCGCGAGGTGGTCGAGCGTCCCGGCTGGCTGACGGATCAGCAGCTCGTCGACCTCATCGGGATCACGAACCTCATCCCCGGCCCGAACTCGACCGAGATGGCCATGCACGTGGGGTGCCTCCGGGCCGGGAGGCTCGGCCTGCTTGTGGCTGGCCTCGCCTTCATTCTTCCGGCCGCGGCCATCATGCTGGCGATGGCCTGGGCCTACGTCGCCTTCGGCGAAACGCCCACCGGAGAGGCGCTGCTGTACGGGGTCAAGCCGGTGATCATCGCGATCGTCGCGGCGGCGCTGGTCGCCTTCGCGCGTACCGCGCTGACCTCCCCATTGCGCGTCGCGATCGGCGCGGCGGCGGGCATCTTGTGGATCGCCGGCGTCAACGAGCTCGCGCTGCTCGCCGCCGGTGCCATCGTGGTGGCGGTCACGCGGCTCGGCACCGGACACCGGTGGGCGACCATCGGCCTGGTGCTTCCGCTGACCGCCGCGACGGCGGCATCGGTCAACCTGCTCACCCTGGGCGCGGTCTTCCTCAAGGCCGGCGCACTGCTCTACGGCTCGGGCTACGTGCTCCTGGCGTTTCTGCGGGGAGACTTGGTGGAGCGCCTGGGCTGGCTGACCGATGCACAGCTGCTCGACGCCATCGCCATCGGGCAGGTGACGCCGGGTCCGCTGTTCACCACCGCCACCTTCATCGGCTACATCCTGGCCGGGTTCCCGGGAGCGATGGTGGCCACGGTTGCCATCTTCCTGCCGGCGTTCGTGTTCGTGGCGCTCATCGGCCCATTCGCACAGCGGCTCAGGGATCGACCCCTGACCGCGGCGCTGCTGGACGGCGTCAACGCAGCGGCGTTGGGTCTTATGGCTGCCGTGTCGGTGCAGCTGGGTGCATCGGCGATTCGGGACCCGTTGACGATCGCGCTGGCGGCTGGAAGCGGAGCGCTGCTGGTGTGGGGACGGGTGCCTTCGGTCCTGCTGGTTGCGATCGTGGCGGCCGCGGGCCTGGCGGCGTCGACGGCCGGTATCGGTCCTTAACAAGCCGTTGACCGTCCGCTAAGGCCACGTTAAGCGGGACCGCCGATGCTGGCCACGCAAATGGAGTGGGCATCGCTTTTCGCATGCCACCTATCAAATATTCCCCCACACCGGAGGATGGATTGAACGTGAACCCCAAGTGGTGGCGATCGCTGCTCGGCGTCGGCATGGTGCTGACGCTCGTGCTGGCGGCATGCCAGAGCAACACCGGCACCGATGAGTCGGTCCCCCCCAACGCGACGACCGAAGAGACCCCGGAGCCTGACGCAACGACTGACGAAGGCGGCACCGGCGTCGAGGGTGAGATTTTCGTCTCCGGCTCCTCGACCGTCGAGCCGATCACGAACGAGGTGGCCAGGGCCTTCGCCGCGGCCAACAGTGGCTTCCAGTACACCGTCGAGGGCCCGGGCACGGGCGACGGATTCGCGCTCTTCTGCAACGGCGAGACGGACATCAGCGACGCCTCGCGTGCCATCAGCGAGGAAGAGATCGCGGCGTGCGCGGACAACGGTGTCGAGTACGTCGAGCTGCTGGTTGCCTACGATGGGCTCTCAGTGATCACCTCCGCCGAGAACGCCGAGGTCTCCTGCCTCAGCTTCCTCGACCTCTACGCGCTCCTCGGTCCCGAGTCGGAGGGCTTCGACAACTGGAGCGACGCAATCGACCTGGCGGCTGAGCTCGAGAGCGAGCTCGGGGACGAGTTCGGCGCCCTGAACGCGCCGTACCCTGATGCTGAGCTCGTCATCACGGCGCCCGGCGAGGAGTCCGGCACGTACGACAGCTTCGTCGAGATCGTCTTCGGCGACATCGCCGAGGCCCGCGGCACCGAGGAGGTCGCCCGGATCGACTACCAATCCTCGCCGAACGACAACACGATCCTCGAGAACATCGCGGGCAGTCCCTCGTCCCTCGGCTGGGTCGGGCTCGCGTTCGCTGCCGGGGCAGAGGGCGTGGCCTCGATCGAGATCGATGGTGGTGACGGCTGCGTCGCCCCGTCGGAGGCAACGGTCGCCGATGAGTCGTACCCGATCAGCCGCCCGCTCTTCATCTACCCCAGCTTGGCAGCGGTGGAGGCGAACCCGGCTGTTGCCCCGTTCGTCGACTACTACGTCTCGGAGGGCCTCGCCCTCGCTGGCGAGGTCGGCTACGTGCCGCTGACGGAGGAGCAGGCGCAGGCGACCGCGGACGCCTGGGAAGGCCGGTAGGGCCAGTCCGAAACAGTCGCAAGAGGCAGGAGCTTGGCGGGGCCACACGCCCCGTCCGGCTCCTCCACCCCGCCATTGCCCGTGTAAGGTAGCCGTCGTCAGATGACCGCCGGCTCCAGCGCCCAACCACCCCGGCTTTCGATCGGTGATCTTAGCGGCAGCCCCGCGCGCCGACGCCGAGAGATGAGCGTGCGCCTGCTGTTCCTCGCGGCCGCATCATTCTCGATCGTCATCAGCCTCCTCATCATCCTGTCGTTGGTCGGGGAAGCCTGGTCGTTCATCTCGCAGGTCGACCTGCCGCTCCTCGTTGAGCGCGGATGGTTCCCACGACGAGACCTGTACAGCATCCAGACCATCGTGGTCGGCACGCTCACCGTGGCGGCAATCGGGATGTTGGTGGCGGCACCGCTCGGCCTCGGCGCCGCCGTCTACCTGAGTGAATACGCCTCGACCCGGGTACGCCGCACGATCAAGCCCATCCTCGAGATCCTGGCCGGCATCCCCAGCGTCGTGCTCGGCTACTTCGCGCTCCAGGTCATCAGTCCCACCCTGGTCGACACGGTCTGCCCGGGCGCCACCCAGCCATCGAACCTCATGGCGGCCGGCATCGGCGTCGGCATCCTGATCACACCGCTCATCGCGTCCGTCGCCGAGGACGCGATGTTCGCAGTCCCGCGCTCGCTGCGGGAGGCGTCATACGGCCTGGGCGCTCGGAAGCGCACGACGAGCCTCAAGATCGTCTTTCCCGCCGCGATCAGCGGCATCGTGGCGGCCCTCATCCTTGGGC
>JACDBS010000190.1 GCA_013694795.1 Chloroflexota bacterium
CTCGATCCGGCCGCCGCGAATGGGGATGCTCTCGGTGCTCATCGGCGGCAATGCTGCCAGATGCCGGCAGGCGCTACCATCGACTCATGGCATCCATCAGCCGCGAGGACGTCGAGCACGTCGCGCATCTCGCCCGCCTGCACCTCACCGATGACGAAATCGACCGCATGCAGACGCAGCTGTCGAACATCCTCGAGGCGATCGAGACGCTTCGCGACGTGGACACCTCGCACGTCGGGCCGACCGCCAGTGTCATCCAGCTCGAGAACGTCATGCGCGCCGATGAGGCACGACCCGGCATCAGCCGTGAGGCCGCCCTGGCCAACGCGCCCCTGCGCGACGACCCGTTCCTGCGTGTGCCGACCGTCCTGGAGGAAGGCCGCTGATGTCGCTCCTTCGGGCTTTCCTGTCAGATTCTCACCGGGGGACTGTTAGCGTCGCTTTCAGGCACCCCAGGCAGGCGCCAGCTCCGACGAACCTAGGCAAATATGCGCACATCTGCACAGGAGAATCTCGCAACAGTCACGCGACTGCCGCTAACAGTCTCCCGATGAGAATTTGGGCTGAAAGTTGCCGATGACGGCCCTCCCCCTCCCGGACCGCACGATCACCGAGGTCGCGACGGCGCTCCGCAGCAAGGAGACGAGCTCGCGCGAGCTGGCCGATGCCTGCCTGGCCCGCATCGAGCGCGACGGGGAGCGCCTGAACACCTTCCTGGCCGTGGATCCCGACACCGCCCGACGAGCCGCCGACGAGGCCGATGCAGCCCTGGCCCGCGGCGAGGGCTCCGAACGCCCCCTCCTCGGCATTCCGTACGCGCTCAAGGACATCTTTGTCACCCGCGCCCTCGACGACGAGGGCCGCGACCTGCCCGGCGGCCTCCCGACCACCGCTGGGTCCTTCATCCTGGAGGGGTATCGGTCTCCCTACGCGTCCGCCGCCCAGGAGCGCCTCGAACAGGCCGGCGCGGTCCTCCTGGGCAAGACGAACTGCGACGAATTCGCCATGGGCTCGTCGAACGAGAACTCCGCCTACGGGCCGGTGCGCAACCCATGGGATGAGAGCCGGGTGCCCGGCGGCTCCTCGGGCGGATCAAGCGCGGCCGTGGCCGCCGGCCAGGCCTTCTTCGCCCTCGGGACGGATACCGGCGGCTCCATCCGCCAGCCGGCCTCGCTGACCGGCACGGTCGGCATCAAGCCGACCTATGGACGTGTGAGCCGATACGGGATGGTGGCCTTCGCCTCCAGCCTCGACCAGTGCGGCCCCTTGGCGCGATCCGTCCACGACGTGGCGCTCGTGCTCCGCGCCCTCGCCGGTCACGACGCGCGTGACTCGACCAGCGTCGATACCCCCGTGCCTGATTACGCGGCGGCGCTCAGCGGCGACGTGATGGGACTGCGCCTGGGCGTCCCGCGCGAGTATTTCGTCGAGGGCATGGAACCGGGCGTGGAGCGAGCGGTCCGCACGGCCATCGACATGCTGCGTGACCTCGGTGCCGAGATCGCCGACGTCAGCCTGCCCTCCACGGATCGTGGCCTGGCGACGTACTACATCATCAACCCGGCCGAGGCATCGGCCAACCTGGCGCGCTACGACGGCGTCCGTTACGGCCTGTCCGCCGGGGCCGATGAGCTGTCGGAGAACTACGCCCGCACCCGCGGCAGCGGCTTCGGTACCGAGGTCAAGCGGCGGATCATGCTCGGCACGTACGCCCTCTCGGCGGGCTACTACGACGCGTACTACGTCAAGGCCCAGCAGGTGCGCACCCTCATCAAGGACGAGTTCGATGCGGTCCTCGACACCGTCGACGCCATCCTTGCCCCCACCTCGCCGAACGTGGCGTTCAAGATCGGCGCCAAGGTGGACGACCCGCTGGCCATGTACCTCAACGACGCCTGCACCCTGCCGGTGAACATCGCCGGGCTCCCGGGAATATCGGTCCCGTGCGGGCTTTCGGATGGTCTGCCGGTGGGATTCCAGGTCATCGGTCGTGCCTTCGACGAGAGCACGATCCTTCGCGTGGCCGATGCCTACGAGCGCGCCGCCGGCTTCGCCGATCTCCGTCCGCCCACCAGCGTCGATGCCTGAGATCAGCCACGTCCGGATCGCCGCGCATCAGTCCCGAACGGGACCTACCCTCATCTTCCTCCCGGCCAGCTGACTCCCGGCCCGTCTCCAGTACCCGGGCGGGCCGTCATTCGTACGGCTGGCGGCTCCCGGGGCGTACCTGCACACTGAGCTTCAGAACGCAGTCACGGAGGCTCGGTGACCTTCCAACGCGCCATCAACGAGAGCCAGCAGCCGGCACCCGCGGTGCGCGACGCCACATCGCTGGCGACGCCCGAGCCGGTCGCAGGGCGTATCGGGCGGATCACCTATGTCGCAGCGGATGCGGCCTGGCCAGCCGGCGCCGCCCCACTCGCCCGCTGGCTGCGAGCCAATCCCGACGTTCTGGGCGATCTGCTTGGCATGAAGCTGGTGGGGACCGACGACGAGGTGCCGGGCGGCCTGGCGGCCGCGGTCTTTTCCGACCAGGCGGGGAGACACACCCTCGCGGTGCTCGAGCTCGGCGCGAGCAGCGAGGCGATGCTCGGCTCCCTGCTCATCCGCCTCAGCAGCGTGCAGGCCGGCACCGCCGTCTGGATCTGCGGACAGCCGCGCGACGAGCACCTCTCGGCGGTCTCGTGGCTGAACCACTCGGTGGCGTCACGCTTCTTCGTCGCCCGAATTCGCGCCGCTCGCATCGAGGCATCCGAGCCGGCTCCCATCTTCGAGCTCGTCCTTCGGCCGCCTCGCGAATCGGCGGGCGACCCCGATCAGAATGGAGCGGACGCCGGCCGAACGCGGCGTGCGGCCGACCATAGCGACACCGTGCTGGAGCGGCCGACCGCCTGAGCCATCGGCACCCTGCGGGAGTCTGGTCTAGTCTGCCGCGGTGACCGAAATTGCTCGCCATCGTAACGCCGTCGAGGCCTGGCGCCGGCATCGGTATGACGCGCTGCGCCGGGACATTGGCTGGCTCACGCTGGCGGGGCTCGGCTGGCTGAAGCCGGGCGTCAACCACCTAGGAACCGATGCCGACAACGACGTGATCCTGCCCTCCGGCCCTTCCCGCGCGGGCACGGTCACGGTGGGCGACGACGTTGTCGCGGACGGCGACTTCATCCACCAGGGCGCGGCCGCGCATGGCCTGCGCCTGCTGAACGACCAGCAGGGCGAACCTACGATGCTCGAGCTCGGCGCGTTGCGCCTGTGCGTGATCGAGCGTGGCGGACGCCTGGCCATCCGCACCTGGGACACTTCATCGGCTGTTAGACGTTCGTTCGCAGGGATAGACCACTGGCCGGTCGACCAAGCCTGGCGGCTGCATGCGCTCTTCATGCCGACGCCCGACAGGGTGCTGCGGGTGCCGGATGTCCTGGGCACTCTGGACGAGGAGCCGTCGCCGGGCGAGGTCGTGTTCGAGGTCGGGGGCGTGACGCATCGGCTTCAAGGTCTGCCGGGTGGTGACTCCGGCGAGCTGTGGCTGGTCTTCGGTGATCTCACGAACGGCGCCGAGACCTACGGCGGCGGGCGATTCCTGTACACCGATGCGCCCGACGCCGACGGCAACGTGATGGTCGACTTCAACCTCGCCTACAACCCGCCCTGCGTGTTCTCGCCCTTCGCCACCTGCCCGCTGCCCTGG
>JACDBS010000137.1 GCA_013694795.1 Chloroflexota bacterium
CCAACGAGATGCGGGGGCGCATCGCCGGACTCATCGGTGACGAGGCCGCGCGCGAGGCGACGATCGGCACCTTTCACGCCATCTGCGCCCGCATCCTGCGGCGGGATGGCCAGTCCATCGGTCTGACGCGAAGCTTCACCATCTACGACCGGGCTGACCAGGTGGCGCTAGTCAAGTCCGTGCTCAAGCGCCTGGACCTGGACGAGAAGCGATTCAGTCCGAACGGGATGCTGGCCTGGATCGGTCAACGCAAGGACGAGCTGGCCGATGTCGCCACCGCCAGGCGCCAGGCGGCGAACTACTACGACGAGACCGCCGCCCGCGTGTACGAGGGCTATCAGCGCCAGCTCGCCGAGGACGACGCGGTCGACTTCGACGACCTGCTCATGCGGACCGTGTTCCTGTTCGAGCAGCACCCCGACGTGCTGGCCCGCTATCAGAAGCGCTGGCAGCAGATCATGGTGGACGAGTACCAGGACACAAACCGCGCGCAGTACCTCATCTGCAGGCACCTGTCGGCGAAGCACAAGAATCTCGCCGTGGTGGGGGACGACGACCAGAGCATCTACTCATGGCGCGGCGCCGACCTGCGCAACATTCTCGACTTCGAGGCCGATAACCCCGACGCCAGGGTCGTGAAGCTGGAGCAGAACTATCGCTCCACGCAGACAATCCTGGATGCCGCGCACGCGGTCGTCAGCCGCAACGCGGGCCGCAAGGACAAGCGTTTGTGGACCGATCGCGGCGATGGCACGCAGATCACGCTGTTCGACGCCTACAACGAGTACGAGGAGGCCGAGTTCGTCGCGCGCCAGGTCGAGAAGCTGGTGGGCGCCGGACGGCGCGGCGGAATGGCCGCCCTGCTCACCAGCCGGGCCGAGGACGACGACGGCACCCTGAAGTACGGCGACATCGCCGTCGCCTACCGCATCAACGCGCAGTCGCGCGTGCTGGAAGAGTCCTTCATGCGCTTCGGCATCCCGTACCAGCTCGTGGGCGGCACGCGCTTCTACGAGCGGCGGGAGGTGAAGGACGCGCTGGGCTACGTCCGGCTGGCGCGCAATCCGGCCGACCGTGTCGCCCTGGGCCGCATCATCAACGTGCCGGCGCGTGGAATCGGCGCCAAGACGGTCGAGGAGCTGAACGCCTGGGCCGAGTCGCGCGACGTGAGCCTGTGGGAAGCGGTCACCGCGGCCGGCGAGAACCCGAACCTGGCGCCGCGGGCGCGTGCCCAATTGGATGTCTTCGCTGACCTCATGCGCGGGCTGATGAAGATGGTGGCCACCGAGTCGGTGTCGGCCGTCTTCGACGCGGCGCTCGAGCGTTCCGGCATTCAGGCGGCACTCCAGGATGGGACCGATGAGGGCGAGGAGCGCTGGACGAATGTCACCGAGCTGCGCAACCACGCGGCCGAGTTCGACGAGATCGCCGCGCCCGAGGGACTGGCCCGCTTCCTCGAAGAGGTGGCGCTGGTCAGCGACCAGGACGAGATGGAGGACGTGCCCGACCGGGTGACCCTGATCACGCTGCACGCGGCGAAGGGGCTCGAGTTCCCGGTCGTGTTCATGGTCGGCATGGAGGAGGGGCTGCTGCCGCATCGGCGCGCCCTGGAGGACGACCGCGCGCTGGAGGAGGAGCGGCGCCTGGCGTACGTCGGCATGACCCGCGCCAAGGATCGGCTGTACCTGGTGCACGCGCACCATCGGTCCACCTATGGGGTCGGAGCGCAGTCGGAGCCGTCGCGCTTCTTGGCCGAGCTGCCAGAGGAGCTTCTCGCCGCGGAACGGTCGGACGCGCCATTCCGCCGCGGCGGCGACTGGCCACGGGGGACCGATGACTCCGGCGGCTGGTTGCCGAGCGGCTACCGATCGCCGAACTCGCGCCGCGTCAACGAGCCCTTGCGTCCCATCTCGCTGCCCGATCTGTCTGCGCCGCATCCGGTGGGGCGCCAGTTGGATGCCGCTCGCGCGCGGGTGGCATCAGCTTCGTATGAAGGGTCGAAGGTGGACCTGGGCAGCGGCACGTTCTCGGCCGCGGGAGCGGGCGATGCGCTGGGCGGGGGGGAGGATCCCGCCTGGAGGGCGGGAGACCGGGTGAAGCACCGGCGCTTTGGCGACGGAATCGTGGTCAGCAGCCGCATCGTGAAGGGTGACGAGGAAGTCACCGTCGCGTTCGTGGGCGAGGGCGTGAAACGGCTGATCGCCACCTATGCCGGGCTCGAGCGAGCGTGATGGCCGGCGGCGACGCATTGGTCGAGGAGCTTCGAGCAGCTCGTGACTCGCTGTTCGACACCCTTGCCTCGGTGGCACCCGAGTCGATGACGACCCCCGGCCTGCTCGGCGAGTGGAGCGGCCGCGACCTCATCGCGCACCTGGGCTATTGGGCCGGCCACGCGGTCGAAGTGATCCACGCGGTCGAGGACGGCCGCGTCAACGAGGTGGGGGTCGGCGAGCCGCCGGTGGACGAGGTGAACGAGACGGTCGCGCGGATCGCGCGCTCGACCGATCTGGCCACCGTGCGCAAGCGCGAGGCAGCATCGGTCGAGGCATTGGTCGAACGCCTGCGTGGGCTCAGTGGCGCGCTGCTTGGCGAACGGCTCCCCGATGGCGCCACCCTGGAGGAGGGAATCCGCGAGGACGGCGCCGCTCACTACCGCGAGCATTTGGAAGAGCTGAGGCGGGCCCTCCGGGACTCGGCCCGTGGCTGAAGACACCCTGCTGGCGGCGTTGGACGCTGCCCGTGACGCGTTTCTGGATGCGCTGACCGGGGTGGAT
>JACDBS010000195.1 GCA_013694795.1 Chloroflexota bacterium
TCCTTCGGTGCGGCCGCGGTGGGCTGCGCGGCCATGATGATCTCGCTGCTGACGCACGATTTCAGCGTGCTGTACGTAGCCGAGAACAACGCGAGCACCACGCCTGCATTCATCAGCGCCATCAGCCTGTGGGCAGCGCTCGAGGGATCGATCCTGTTCTGGACCCTGCTGGCGACCGGTTGGGCAGCGCTCGTGCTCCATCGGCATCGTGATCGGCATCGAGCGCTCACGCCGTGGGTGGGCGCCACGCTGGCGACCGTCAACGCGTTCTTCTTCGCGGTCATGGTCTGGCCCGGCAACCCGTTCACACTGACGTCCCCAGTCACTGCGGAGGGAAGCGGTCCGAACGCCCTCCTTCAGAACCACCCGTTCATGGCGCTCCATCCGCCGCTGCTGTACCTGGGCTACACCGGCCTGGCCGTGCCCTTCGCATTCGGTGTCGCGGCTCTCATCACGAAGCGCCTGGACGAGGAGTGGCTGCGCATCGTGCGACGCTGGACGCTCATCCCATGGATCTTCCTGACCCTGGGCATCACCGCGGGGGCGTGGTGGAGCTACGAGGTGCTGGGCTGGGGTGGTTACTGGGCCTGGGACCCGGTCGAGAACGCCGCGCTCCTGCCGTGGCTGACGGCGACGGCGTTCATCCACTCGTCAATGGTCGCCGAGCGCCGGGGCGGCCTGCGTATCTGGTCCAGCGCGCTCGTCATCGCGACCTTCGTCCTGACCCTGGTCGGGACCTTCCTCACCCGCTCGGGCGTCGTGGCCAGCGTCCATTCGTTCACCCAGTCGTCCATCGGTCCGTGGTTCCTGGCCGCCATCCTCATCGCGCTCGCCGGCGCGCTCACCCTGCTCGTGTGGCGGCTGCCGGAACTCATCGGCGGCGGTCGTCCGTCGGGAACGGTGAGCCGCGAATCGGCATTTCTATTGAACAACGTGCTGTTCCTGGGGTTGACCTTCGCGGTCCTGTTCGGGACCCTGCTGCCGCTCCTGGTGGCGGCCACCAGAGGCGACACCATCAGCGTTGGTGCTCCGTGGTTCAACACCGTCACGGTGCCGATGTTCATTGCCCTGCTGTTCCTCATGGGAGTCGGCCCGGCGCTGCCGTGGGGCACCGCGGGGTGGGTGACGGTGCGCGAGCGCTTCACCATCCCGCTCCTCGCCGCGGTGCTGGTCACGGCCGCGGCGCTTGCCGTGGGACTGCGCTCGTGGGGCCCGCTCGGCACCCTGGGTCTCGCCGTCTTCGTGGCCGGCATCATGGTCGACGAGGTCGTACGCGGCGCGCAGGCCCGGGCCCGGAGTCGCGACGAGGACCCGGCCACGGCCGTATGGCGCCTGACGACCCGCAACCGGCGACGGTACGGCGGCTACACCGTGCACGTCGGCGTGCTGGTGATGGCGGTGGCGGTGGCGATCTCGTCCGGGCTGGCCATAGACCGCACGGTGACCGTCTCTCCTGGCGAGACGGCGACCATCGGCGCGTACGAGATCACCCACCAGCGGCTGGTGGTCGAGCCGCTCGAATTTGACGCGCGCGTGATAGAGACGCGGGCGGAGCTCACCTATTCGGGGCCGCAGTCGGGCGACCTGGGCACCGCGTTGCGTGACTACCCGAACTCGCCGACCGCCATCGCCACGCCGGCGGTGCGCACGTCGCTGGGCGAAGACCTGTACGTCACGCTCCTCGCCTCCGACCCGGCGACCGGCGCAGTCACCCTGCACCTGTTCGTCAATCCGTTCGTGGTCTGGATCTGGATCGGTGGGGCGATCGTCGGCATCGGCTCCGCCTTCGCCATCTGGCCCGAACGCCATGCCCGCCGCGTGGAGGTCGAGCAACGGCAGGCGGTGGGCGCGGCGTCCGCCGAGGGCGCCTGATGCGTCACCTGCGCTGGCTGCTGGTGCCGATCCTGGTGGTTCCCCTCGGCTGGCTCCTCTTCACCGGCTTCGGCCGTGACCCGCGCGAGGTTGCCTCCCCGCTCATCGGTCAGCCGGCGCCTGAGTGGACCCTCAGCACACTGGACGGCGACCTTCTGAGCACCGATGACCTGGCCGGGCGCCCGTACGTCGTCAACTTCTGGGCCAGTTGGTGCATACCCGCCTGCGTGGACGAACACCCCGTCCTGGCAGCGGTGCATGACCGCCATGGCGACGCAATGACCATGGTCGGCGTCCTCTACCAGGACACGACCGCCGATGCCGAGGCGTTTCTGGCCCGCTACGGAGACGCCGGCTACCCGCACCTGGTGGACCCTGACGGTCGCCTCGCGATCGACTTTGGCGTCACCGGCCCCCCGGAGACGTTCTTCGTCGACGCCGACGGCATCATCCGCGACAAGCAGTTCGGACCCCTGACCGATGCGCTCATGGATGAGCGCCTGGCCTCGATCGGGTTTGACCGATGAGGCGCTTGCTACCGGCCGTGGCCCTCGGCGGCCTGCTCGCGCTGCTGGCCGTGGGTCTCGTGCTGGCCCTCCGACCGGGGGTCGAGCCGTCAGCCGCTGAACGCACCGATGCGCTGGCGCGCGAGCTGCGCTGCCCCGACTGCCAGGGACTCTCGGTCGCCGATTCGCCGACCCGCTCGGCGCAGGAGATTCGACGCCAGATCTCTTCGCTGGTTGCCGGGGGAGCAGGGGACGAGGAGGTGCGTGGCCACTTCGTGGCCCGCTACGGCGAGTGGATCCTGCTGGCGCCGAGTTCGCCTGCCTATTGGGTGATTCCCTTCGCGGT
>JACDBS010000156.1 GCA_013694795.1 Chloroflexota bacterium
AGCTGCTCGCGCTGGCCGAGCGACGCCCGCTGCCGTCCGGGGCCGCCTCGTGAACGCGACCGGCATCGCGACGCTCGACCGGCTGGACGCGCTCGCCGCGGAGCGAGGGCTCACCCTGGAGTCCGATGTGTCGCTCGCGCCGCTCACCACCCTGCGCGTCGGCGGTCCCGCGGACCGGCTTGCCGCGCCGGAGACGGTCGATGACCTGGTCGCGTTCCTGCGCCTTTGCAACGACGCGGACGTTCCGGTCTTCATGCTCGGGAAGGGGAGCGACATCGTGGTGGCCGATGCCGGCATCCGCGGCCTCGTGCTGCGGATCCGTGCCGGCGCGGTGACGATCAGCGGCCAGACCGTGGTGGCCGAGGCGGGGACATCCATGACGGCGCTGGCCAAAGGCTGCGCCCGAGAGGGCCTGGCGGGGTTCGACTGGGCCATCAGCATTCCCGGCACGTTCGGTGGGGCGGTCTGGGCCAATGCCGGGGCGCACGGCGGCGAGATGTCGCAGGTCGTGCACTCGGTGGACCTCTTCGATCCGCGCGACGGCGAGCGGCGCACGATCTCCGCGGCCGACTGCGCCTTTGCCTACCGCGACTCGCGCTTCAAGCATGGACCTGAGGTGGTGCTCGGCGGGAGCCTGGAGCTGGAGCCCGGTGAGGCGGATGCCATCACCGCGCTGGTGGATGGGCACCAGGAGCATCGGCGCGCGACGCAGCCGCTGGCCGACCAGAACGCGGGCAGCGTCTTCCGTAACCCGCCCGGCGACTACGCCGGCCGGCTGATCGAGGCGGCCGGGCTCAAGGGCCATCGGGTGGGAACCGCGCAGGTGAGCAGGCTGCACGCGAACTTCATCGTCACCGACCGTGGCGGTGGGCGTGCCGCGGACGTCCGCGATCTGGGCGACCACATGCGCGCCACGGTGGCCGATCGGTTCGGGGTCGAGCTGCACTACGAGATCGAGTTCGTCGGCGCATGGGCGACTTCGTCATGAACCGGCTGCGCGTGGGTGTCTTCGCCGGCGGGCGCTCGGCGGAGCACGAAGTGAGCATCGCGTCCGCCGAGGCCGTCCTGCGGGCCATCGATCGCGATCGGTTCGAGCCGTACCTGGTGTACATCGACCGCGACGGCCGCTGGATGCTGCCTGATGGTCCCGCGCCGATCCTGGCCGACGGCCAGACGCTGGCCGGCCTGCTGGGCGCCGCCAGCCCGGCCGAGGAGGTCGCCCGCCTGCAGACGCACGAGGAGCATGCGCTGACGGCAGTCCTCGGTGACCAGGGGCTCGCCGCGCGGGCAGCGGTGCGGTCGCTGGGCGAGTCCATCGACGTCGCCTTCCTCGTCGTCCACGGCCCATACGGCGAGGACGGCACGCTCCAGGGCTTCCTGGAGCTGGCCGGCATCCCGTACGTTGGCGCCGGCGTGATGGGCAGCGCGGTGGCCATGGACAAGGTCGTCTTCAAGGACCTCATGCGTGGGCACGCGCTGCCGGTCGTCGCCTACACGTGGTTCCGGCGACGCGCGTGGGAGAGTGAGCCGGAGCACGTCGTGCGCCAGGTGGCCGAATCGATCGGCGATCGCTCGGTGGTCAAGCCGGCGCGCCTCGGCAGCAGCGTGGGCATGACGCTGGTGCATGACCTCGACGAACTGCCCTCGGCACTGGACGAGGCGTTCCGCTGGGACAGCAAGGTCATCGTGGAGGCGTATGTCGAGGGCGCGCGCGAGCTCGAGTGCGGGGTGCTCGGCAATGAAGATCCGATCGTCTTCGCGCCCGGCGAGGTGCGCTCGAGCCATGAGTTCTACGACTACGAGGCCAAGTACGTGGCCGGACTGGCGACCGTGGAGCCACGCGCCAACGTGGATTCCGATCTCGCCGCGCGCCTGAAGGAGCTGGCGCTGGCCGCGTATCGGGCGGTCGATGGGGCCGGCCTGGCGCGCGTCGACTTCCTGGTGACCGCGGACGACACATTCATCAGTGAGATGAACACCCTGCCCGGATTCACCACCACGAGCATGTACCCCAAGCAGGCCGAGCTGGCTGGAATCGCGTTCGACGAGCTCATCGCGCGGCTCATCCATCTTGCGCTGGAGCGGGAGCGATGAAGCTGAAGGCGCAGCCACCCGTCCAGCGGGGGGGCAAGGGCCGATCG
>JACDBS010000163.1 GCA_013694795.1 Chloroflexota bacterium
TGGCTCCGCGTCAGCGGAGTCGCCTGGGCCGGCGAGCGCTACACCGATGCGTCCGACCTCGAGCAGCTCCTTGACCAGCAGCGCGGAGTGAGCCTGCTGGCCGTGGACACCCGTGCGCTGCGGGAGCGCATCGAGAGCATCCCGGCGGTGGCCACCGCGACGGTGAGCGCCAGCCTGACGGGCAGAGTGGAGGCGACGGTGGTCGAGCGCGAACCGGCGTTCGTGTGGGAGACGTCAGCGGGTCAGTTCCTGGGATCCGCGGACGGCACGATCTTCGCCGGCGATGGGACGTCAGAGCTGAACGCGGAGTTCGACGCGTTGCCGCACGTCAGCGACGAGCGCTCCGTGGCGCGGCTCATCAGCGTGGGGGAAGTGATCCCGTCCGCGCTGCTGCGGGTCGCGCTGGCCGTGGGCGAGATCGACCCGGCTGCCCTGGGGTCCGATGCCGACCGCCTTGCCGTGCGCCTCGACGATGAATACGGCTTCCGCCTGGTGTCGGATGAGCCGGACTGGGAGGTGGCGCTGGGCGTCTACGCGCTGAATCCGCGCGAGACCACCGCCGAGTCCGACGCGCGGCTCGAGCGCCAGGTGACCGCGGTGCGCACGCTGTTCGCCGCGCGCCCCGAGGTCGAGATCGGTTGGGTCGATGTCCGCAACCCGGGGAAGGTATATTTCCGTGCGAAGGGTTGACGTGATCGCCGGGATGCGGCGCCTCGCCTGCCGAGACCCTCGCTGCGAGACCTTTTCAGATGTGGCTTCCGCTTATCGGCCTTGCGCTCGGAATCGCGCTCGGACTGGTGCTCAACGTCAACGTGAGCCCGGACCTGGCGCGCTATTCGGCCGTGGCCATCCTGGCCGGCCTGGACTCGGTGCTGGGCGCCATTCGAGCCGAGCTGGACGCCCATTACGACAACCGCATCTTCATCAGCGGATTCATCACCAATGCCCTGGTGGCGGTCGCCCTGACGTTCGTCGGCGATCGCCTGGGCATCGACCTGTACCTGGTGGCACTCTTCGCCTTCGGCCTGCGCATCTTCCAGAACGTGGCCCTCATCCGGCGCCACTTCCTGTAGGCTCCGACGGCACCGATGCGCGCGCTGCGAAGCGCGCCGTGAGCAGGAGGTAGCTTGGAACGCGAAGCCGTCCTCGTCGCCATCGACGCTGGGACCACGAAGGTCACGACCCTCATCGGCGAGGTCGGACGCACGGGTGACGTGAACGTCATCGGCTATGGCATTGCGCCATCGGCCGGCATGAAGAAGGGGATGGTCGCCAACATCGACCAGACCGTCAACTCGATCTCCTCGAGCGTCGAAAAGGCCGAGCGCCTGAGCGGCTACAAGATCAGCTCGGCCTTCGTCGGCGTCGGCGGCAGCCACATCGGAAGCCAGAACTCGCGCGGCGTGGTGGCGGTTTCCGGCCACAAACGCGAGGTGAGCCGCGAGGACGTGGCGCGCGCCACCGAGGCGGCCAAGGCGGTCCAGGTGCCGTCGAATCGCGAGGTCCTGCACGTCGTCCCGCGCGGCTACATCGTGGACGGCCAGGAGGGGATCAAGGACCCGCTGGGCATGAGCGCCGTGCGCCTGGAGGTGGAGACCCACATCGTGGCCGGCGCGGCGACATCGGTTCAGAACCTGAGCAAGTGCGTCGTCACCAGTGGCGTGCAGATCGACGAGATGGTGATCAGCTCGCTCGCCGCAGCCGAGGCCACCCTGACCGATACCGAGAAGGAGCTCGGCGTGCTGGTGGCCGATATCGGCGGCGGGACGACCGACATTGCCATCTTCGTGGACGGCGCGGTCTACCACACCGCCGTGTTGCCGGTGGGGGGCATCAACGTCACGAACGACGTGGCCATCGGCCTGCGAACGAGCCTGAACCTGGCCGAGGAGTTCAAGATCAAGCACGGCACCGCCAACCTCGCCGAGATCGAGCCGGAGGAGCTCCTCAATGTCGCGGTCCTGGGCGAGTCGGGCGGGCAGACCATCCAGCGCCGCAAGCTGTGCGAGATCATCGAGGCCCGCATGGGCGAGATCTTCAGCCTCATCCGCGAGGAGGTCAAGCGTTCCGGCCATGCTGGGATGCTGCCGGCCGGCGCGGTGCTGACCGGTGGCGGCGCGCGCCTGGCCGGCGTCGAGGTCCTCGCGCGAGACACGCTCGAGATGCCGGTGCGCATCGGTTCGCCGCAGGGCGTCGGCGGGCTCATGGACCAGATCGGCAACCCCGCCTTCAGCACCTCGATCGGGCTGCTGCTGTGGGGCGCCAACCACATCGGGGAGGAGCCCATCGGCTACGGCGTCCCAAACGGCGTCAACCCCCTGTCACGCATCGCGGAGTGGGTCAGGAACCTCTTCCCAGGTTAGACCCCGGCGGAGCACTGGCCGACGTGGCCAGATATGCGTGAGGCGACTGGTATCGGAACGAGCCGCCTTTCCAGGGTCAGCCATGCATTGGGTGACTGGTAGAGCGACTCTCGGGCCTCCCGGCGACGCACGACACCTCGACTCACGCTTGGGCATCATCCGCAACATGGGCAGGCGGGACCCGATTCACGCCTTTTCAGTCAGGCGATGAATGAATGTCCGATCCTGCTCTGGGAGCAAGCGCGCGGCCGTGAGACCCCACGATCACAAGGGTGGTGTGCATCGGCCGCAGCGCGCGCGGCATCGTGGACGGAGTAGCGACGGATCCAGGCGGCGGATGTCGATAGGAACGAGAACGGTCCACAGCCAATCCATCGGCTGTGGATAACTCCGAGGTGCATTGTGGAAAAAGTGGCAACGGCGCGCGAGCGGCCTCGCTAGAATCGGTCAAACCCGTCGAAGCCCTCGGGTTGAGCAACTCCAGCCACACTGCCGTGCAGAGGATCACCCGAAATGCCGCTCCGCTCCGACTCCGAGAACTTCGCATTGATCAAGGTCATCGGCGTGGGCGGAGGCGGCAGCAACGCCGTGAACCGCATGATCCGCGCAGAGATGATGGGCGTCGAGTTCATCGCCGTGAACACCGATGCCCAGGCGCTCCTCCAGAGCGACGCGCCGCACAAGATCCGCATCGGCGACAAGATGACGCGTGGCCTGGGCGCCGGCGCCGACCCGCTGGTCGGGCAGCGCGCCGCCGAGGAGGACTCGGAGAAGATCTACGAGGCGCTCAAGGACGCGGACATGATCTTCATCACCGCCGGCATGGGCGGTGGCACCGGTTCGGGCGCCGCGCCGGTCATCGCGGAGATCGCGAAGGATCTCGGCAGCCTGACCGTCGGCGTGGTCACCAAGCCGTTCAGCTTTGAGGGCATGCGCCGCAAGCTGGTGGCTGAGCAGTACACCGAACTGCTCAAGGAGAAGGTGGACACGCTGATCACCATCCCGAACGACCGTCTGCGCGAGGTGGTCGACAAGAAGACCTCCATCGTCGACGCCTTCCGCGTCGTGGACGACGTCCTGCGCCAGGGCGTGCAGGGCATCAGCGACCTCATCACGGTCCCGGGTCTCATCAACCTCGACTTCGCCGACGTGAAGACGATCATGCGCGAGGCCGGCTCCTCGATGATGGGGATCGGCATGGGCACCGGCGAGAACCGTGCCGTGGACGCCGCGAGGGCGGCCGTCATGAGCC
>JACDBS010000198.1 GCA_013694795.1 Chloroflexota bacterium
GGGCCGATCTGCGCGCCGAGGCGGGGGATCATCGCGGTGCGTACGAGCTGTCAAGTGAGGCTCTCGCGGTCAATTGAGTGTTGACAGGTGGGTACAGGGGCCGTACGCTGCGGTCCGACGAGTCGGATGGGCACGCCGGCTTGCCTGCAGGGATCGGAGATGGGGCACGTCTCCGATCCCTTTCCGCGTCCTCAGGGGGCCGCTGAGGGGCTGATGTCCGCACCCACCAGCTCGAACGACCCTTCGGCGATCGGCTCCCCGGCCGGTTCAACATAGATCCGCATCAGGTAGGTGCCTGAGCCGAAGACGGCCAGCAGGTCGTCGGTCGGGACGGTGAACCCGATCGAATCGGGATCCGGAAGGATCTGAGCCTCGACCGGCTCCTGGACAATCTCATCGGCCGCGCCGCCGGTGCGAAGCACCTCGACGTACACGGCCTCGGGCACGGCTCCCACGAGCGCTACCGAGTAGGCAAAGGTATCTCCGGCCGCGAAGCGATCGACCTTGGCCGCCTCGGCGACCTTGCCGGTGGCTGGGTCGATGGCGGTTCCAAAAGTGATCGCGGTCCGGTCGCCGGCGACTGACGAAGGCGACGGAGTGCTGCCGATCGGTGTTCCGTCGCCATCTCCGCCCAACACGCCTACCACCACCGCGATGCCAAGCACCAGCAGAATCGCGGCGACCCAGCCGGCGATGCGGCGCGCCCGGGGAGAAAGCACAAAGCGCTCGTCGTTGCCGAGTCGTCGTGCCATGGGGTGCGCACGAACTGAACGGAGGCGCTGTCGCATCGGCCTGGGCCTGCTCCTACGGGGCCGCGGTGCTCATCTGCACCGTTCACTCTACCGTCCGCGCCAGCGGGTAGGATGGAGGTCATGACACGACGCCTCTTCATTTTTGACGATCCCGATCGCTTCGTGGCCGGCACGGTTGGAGAGCCCGGAGATCGGGCTTTCTATCTCCAGGCTCGCAAGGGCGGCGCGCTCGTGAGCGTCGCGATCGAGAAGGTCCAGGTGGCGGCCCTGGCCAAGCGGCTGGACGATCTGCTGGACGCGGTCGAGGTCCCGTCGCATCTGACCTCCACCGACGAGCATGGGCTGGAAGAGCCTGTGGTCGAGCTCTTTCGAGTGGGAGCCTTGGCGCTCGCCTGGAATGCCGGCATCGAGGCCGTGGTGATCGAGGCCCAGACGCCGACCGAAGATGGTGAATATGTCGAGCTGCCTGACGACGCCGATGAAGGCCCCGATCTGCTTCGCGTGCGGATCAACCCAGACGAGGCGCGCGGATTCGTGCAACGTGCGGCGGCGCTTCTGACCGCCGGCCGCCCGGCGTGTCCCTTCTGTGGCCAGCCGCTGGATCCACAGGGTCACTTCTGCACGCCGAACAACGTGGCGCTCAACTAGGTGGACTCTGGCTCGCTCGACCCGCCACTGCGCGTCGACTGGTTGGAGCCCGCCGAGCTGAACGATGGTGCTCCCGGCCGGCTGGGGATGACCTCTCTGCCGGGCAAACAGGGTCCATCGTTTCGTTACCCCGGCCGCGTGTACCGACGCGAGCTCGGTCGCGATCTCGATGCCCTGCGCAACGGTGGCATCCGCCACCTGCTGCTGCTGGTGGAGGACGAGGAGCTGGACAGATGGGGCGATCCGGAGATCGTGAGGCACGGAGCCGAGCGGGGCGTCACCGTCGATCGCCGTCCCCTGCGGGATGGCAATGCTCCTCGCTCGGCGCGGGAGATGGACGAGACACTCGAGGCGCTGACGGCCGCGCGGCACTCCGGAGATGTTGCCGTGGCCTGCATGGGAGGCGTCGGGCGCACCGGCACCGTTGCAGCCTGCGCGCTCGTCGCGGCGGGCCGGACCGCCGCTGGCGCCATCGAGCGTGTGCGCGAGGTGCGCCACCCGACCGCCGTCGAAACGCGGGAGCAGGTCGCTTTCGTTCACGCGTACGAACGTCATGTAGCCACTCGCCGGGGTCGACCCGGTAAGGTGGCGCCGTGAACGAGAGATGGGTCTGCAAGCGCTGCTTTACGACCCCGAGGATCCGCAACTGACCGATTCCATGGAAGGCGCCAAGCGTTGACGCGACCGCGCTATTTCGGCGTCTGCTCCTCCGCGATCTCGACGAACTGGCACAGGGCGTTGGCAAGCTTCATCTGCTCGGGCGTTCGCGCACGTACTCGCAGAAGCGCAGGCTCAGCCACGACGACCGCGACGCAGCGAGCCCGCGACGTGGCCACGTTGAGCCGGTGCCGCGAGTAGAGGAAGCTCATCCCTCGTGGCGCATCCTCGGGGGAGCTCGTGGTCATCGAGTAGATGCTGATGGGAGCCTCCTGACCCTGGAACTTGTCGACGGTTCCGACCCGCGCCTGCGAGGGCAGAAGGCGCGCGATGGCGCCGACCTGCGCGTTGTAGGGCGCAACGACCAGGACGTCCGCGTAACTCAGCGGCCGCTCCTCGCCGTCGGCGTCAACCCAGGTCGAGCCACCGTCGACCAGAGCGCGCACGACCGAGACAACCTGGTGGGCTTCCTCGCGCGACTCGCTGTCGGCGCCTGCGTGGTCCGCCTCCAGCATTCGCAGACCAACGCCGCCGATGGGCTTCGTGGCGTGCAGCTCCTGGCGCGCCAAATGCGGGCGTGACTCGAGCCGGTTCTCGTAGAACGCCTCCGAGGTGAAGCGTGTGATTTGGGGATGAAGCCGCCACGTGTGCTCAAGGAACAGGCCCAGATGATCCGGCATGGCGTCGTGGTCACCGAGGAGGTGCGACAGGGCGGAACGGTCGGCCCCCGGTGGATGCGTGCCCTGGAGCGGTTGATCGAGCTGCTGGGGGTCGCCCAGCAGGACGACGGATCGCGCGGCCCCGGACATGGCAAGCACGTTCGCCAGCGACATCTGGCCGGCCTCGTCGACGAAGAGGACGTCGACGAGATCCGCGCTGGCCTCGGGTGACCACAGCCAGGCCGTTCCGGCGGCGAGGTTGAAGCTGCCGTCCGCCAGCCCGTCCTGCACCTCGGCGTTCTTCGCCGCAAGGGTCACTCGCTCGTCATCGATGCCATCGACGCCCTCGCTCACCTTCTGGACGGCACGGACCTCGACGCCCTCGTTCGCCGCTGCAAGCACGGCGTTCAGAAAGTGCATGATGACCTTGTGGCTGGTGGCGCTGATGCCGACGCGCTTCCCCGCCTTGAGCAGCTGGACCATCATGCGCGCGCCGGTGTACGTCTTCCCCGAACCCGGAGGCCCCTGGATGCCGAGCGTCCCCCCGTCGAGAACCTCGGCGATGCGGCGCGCCGCATCGAGCTCGGATTCGCCCGGGTTGCACAGCGGGTCGCCCGGCGCCTGGCCCACCGCCGGTGGTCGTCGAAGCAGGAGGTCACGAGCCGCGCGCCACGGTCCGGGTGCGTCGATCCCGTTGGCGGTCGTCCACTCGCCCAGCCGCAGGAGCGCCCCACGCTGCTCCCGATCGCTAATGATGTTCAGGGGAACGAGGGCGCCAGGATGCTGCGGCTCGGCATCCGGCGGCCAGGTCATTTCGACCGTCAACGTTGCATCGTCCACCTGCATCAGGCCACCTTTCACCTTCCAGGCGCTCCACTTCGCCCCTGGTTGCTCCTGGTACAGGGCCGGGTCGTAGAGATCCGACCGCGGGCCGATGTCGTGCTCCTGCGGCGGGTACCGGTAGCGCCACGTCTGCCGCATGTGCGACCTCGGTGTCGGACGCCAGGGCTCACCGATGGGTCCCTCCGGCTCGATAGAGCCGAGGGCCTCGCGGTCTGCCGCCAGCTCGGCGTCATCCATCCCCATGCGGTTGAAGAACTCCCAGAAAGCGACCTTCGCTTCGCGCCGATGCCAGGACAGCAGCTGGGCGAGCAGCCAGGAAGCTTGCTGCCCGTCGGTCCGCTCGTTCGGATCGGTCGGTACGTCATGAGTCAGCCGATCGACCACCTCCTGCACGCGGGCGTTCGCCTCGCTCAGCTGTGGCGGCGCCTCCGGCGAGAGCGGAGCCGGTCGCGGCACCTGCTGGCCGGTCACCGTGGCCAGCTCGCCGCGGAGCGTCTCGAGCCAGTCGCGCAGGCGCTGGGTACTGAGCACGTCGTCCTGGTTATAGGTCTCGATCGACTTCAGAATGGGTGAGTCGGGCCGGTCGCCTTCGCCGAGCTCGAGCCACTCCTCGAACTCCGCGATGCTGGAGCCCGCGTCCCGCAGGCCCTCTTGGCGCACGAACCCATAGAGCGGCTCCAAGCGCTTGATGCTGTAGCTTTCGACGGACGCCCGGAGGCCCTGCCGCACGGCCCGGAACAGGTCGACCAGCACGCCGCCGCGGAGCAAGCGATCCACTGCCTCCTCGCGCGTTCCGTGGCGACCCATGAGGCGCTTGAGCGCCGTCGGCTCGTACGCGGCGTAGTGGTAGACGTGCATCGCGGGGTAGCGCTCGAGACGCTCGGTGAGCAGATCCATGAGCCGCTCGAAGGCCGCCTTCTCGCCGGCCAGCGTGATCTCGGCGGGCGCATCGGGATCGAACGACCACAGGGCCGTGAAGGTGCCCTGAACGTCGAGCACGCCGAACAGGTAGTCGATGCCGTCGTCGAAGGCGTACGGATCGCCCTCCAGGTCGAGGAAGAGGTCACCGGCGCTTGGTTCGGGCAGGATGGCGAGCCCACGCTCCCTCTCGACCGGGTCACCGGGGGAGGGGAGCAGCAGCTCGTGGATGAGTTCCGGGCGCACGGGGCGGCCCTCCACCTGGATGCGCGCCTGCTCGCGCACGCGCTCGATGCTCGCCGCGCTCGACCCGTCCAGCGGTGGGTCGAATGGAATCGGCGACGAGCTGAGCTTCACCACGGTGTCGATCTCTCTGGCTGCCAGTGCCTTGCGCTGCCGGCTCGTGATGCCCGCCACCAGCGAGAGATGGTCGTCGTCGCGCCGGCGTTGCACGCAGAGCTCCGACCATCGGCAGACGTCGCAGTGATCGACGGGCTCGGGGTAGGTGGCGGCCGGCGGATAGGTGGCCTCTGCCGCCGGCGCGGAGTCGCTGCCGAGGGCCTCGACCTCGAACCGTCGCTTGGCGGAGCGGTAGTAGGCCATGTAATCGTCGACCCGCAGCGTCGTCTTCTCTCGCTCGCTGCCGCCGAGCACCACGTGCATGTGCTGCGGGCGCACGCCCTGGATGCGCTCGAGCTGCTCGACGTAGGAGCAGATCTGGAGCACGGCGCCCGCCTTCACGTGGCGCGCCAGCTTCGTGTCCGCGACTTCGTAGTGGTATGGACCCCACACCGATGGTCGATCGGGGTCGGTGACCTTGAGCAGGAAGTCGGCGTAGCCGAGCCAGCGGCCGTCGAAGAAGGTCGCCTGGAAGATCACGTCCGCCCCCGATTCCATGGCCGCAACGGTCTCCGCGGCCTGGCGACGGATCCGATCGCCGCGCTCCTCATCGTCGCGCCGCTCGATCGTCTCCACGCGGCCGCCGAGCGCGCGCAACTCGCGGAGATACCGTTCCTCGTGCTGGAAGCCGCGCCGCCGGATCATGTCGAGCTCGCGGTCCTCGCGCATCGGTCGCTTCACCAGGCCGGCCAGCGCGGCACGCTCGAGCGCCGTGAGATGTTCGCAGGCGAGGTAGCCCACGAGGTCGGTGGCGCTGAAGACGGGCTTGCCGTCGATGAGCTGCATTGGTCAGAGCATCGCGGTCTGGCGTGACAGCTCGCGTGTCCAGATCACGGGGAGACTGATGGTGATGGCTCCGGGGTCGGATCGGGCACGCGCACGATCACCAGTGTCCAGGCACAGTCCGACTCGACGGTGACGAACACCTGGCCGCGCACACCGAGCGCCGCGAACGAGCCGGGCTGCAGAGTTCCAGGATCGACCCCACTCCCGATGGTGGCGCGGATGGCCTGCACCGGGGCGCCGGAGCCGGCAGCGAGCAGGACAGCGAGCCCGCATCGAACGCGTTCGGGGTCGAGGGCCACCCAGCGGATGGCATGGTCCCCCTCGCCGATCTCGATCGGTCCGTACTGGGCGCTCCCGACCTGCGCGAACGAGGCGACGAAGGGCGTGCCTGCGGAAGGGACGCCGGTCGAGGCGAGGTAGGCTTCGGGCTCGAACCCGGAGGCGATCCAGCCCTCCTCGAACTGCGGCTCATCCGGATCCGCGTCGGTGACGAGGTACCAGCCGACGTCCTGAACCAGGATCGGCCCCATCACCACCTGCAGCTCGGCATTCAGCGGCAACAGGCCGGTGACGATCAGGCTCGTCAGGCCCGGACGCTGGCGCACGCGGAGCCCGTCGATGGTGGTGACGATCAGCTCGCCCGCGCCAAAGTCGGGGAGCGCAAGCACGTTCGGCGTTGGCTCAGAGCTTGGAGTCGGGGTTGATGATGGAGTCGGCGCGGCGGTCGGGCTGGGAGTCGGGTTCGGGCTGAGGCTCGGAATGGGCGTGCGCAGCGGCGGAAACGTGCATCCGACGATGACGATCAGGAGCGCCCAGGCGAAGGCGGCAGCTCGGAGATGGCTCCCCACGCAACGTAGCGTAGCGGGTCAGGAGTCGAGCCGCGGGACCTCCGAGGCAAGCAGATCCGCGATCTCTCTCGCGTTGGTGGTGCCGTAATTGGCGTAGCAGTTGTTCATGAGCACATGGATCTCGGGCACCTGCTCGGCGACCTCTCGGATGCGCGGCACCCACTCCCCGAGCTCACCGGAGTCGTAGAGGTAACGGAAGCGCTCCACGACGGGGATGCCGGACTTCTCCCACGTCTCCGTCCGACGGCCATGGAATCGCACCACCGCCAGCGTCGGCGAGGTGACCACGGTCATGGGCGGAACCGACGACTTCGTGCCGGGTGGCGCGTCGACCATCACGAACGGGATCTCGTAGGTGGTGAGGAAGCGCAGGGTGCGGTCGCGGTTCTTGTCGTTGAACCAGCTGGCGTGACGCAGCTCGACGGCGAACGGCGTGTCGCCCAGTCGCTCCATGGCTTTCACGATCTCGTCGCGCGACTCGCTGGTGGGAAAGAACCAGCGCGGGTACTGGAGAAAGACCGCGCCCAGCTTGCCGGACGAACGCAACGGCTCGATGCCGTCCAGGAATCGCGCCCAGATCTCGTCGACGATCTCGTTCGGCAGGTCGCGGGCGTAGACTCGCTTCCGGTCGAGCAGCTCGGCCGGCAGTGCCTCGCGCAGGTCCTTCGGCAGGCGTCTGAGCTCCGAAGGCTGGCCGGTCATCAGCGCGTGGGCCTTGATGTCGAACGTGAAGTCCTGCGGCGTGCGCTCGAGCCACAGCTCACCCGTCCGTCGGGCGGGGAGCGCGTAGTAGGTGGCGTCGACCTCGACGATCGGGAACTGGTCGGCGTAGTACACCAGCCGATCCTCGGCCGACCCTGCATCTGGCGGGTAGAAGACGCCGGGCGCGGTCATGGTGGGATCGGTCCACGAAGCGGTACCGATGCGGACGCTGGCTCTTCCGACCGCCAGGGGCTCTCGGGCGGCCGCCGCGTGCGCCTCGCCACGCTCGCCGGCGGCTTCAGGTCCGGGGTCGTGCGGACTGCCCTCGCTCATCGGTCCATCGTAGGACCGATACGTGACACCTGCCGTCAGGAACGCGGGCTGAAGAGTTACGCCTGGCCGAGCGCGCGACGGACCGACGCGGTCGATAGGACGACCATCACCACGATGGCGCCAGCAAAGCCGATGAGGAAGAGCGGATGCCATTCGGCGGTCATGACCACTATGCCGGTGCCTATGGCCAGAACCACCTGGAGGATTGCCGCCAGCGTCCAGGCCCAGGTGCGACGGCGCCTGGCTCCCCGCGAGGCGACGACGGCGACGATGGCGAACCCGAACGCACCGGCGGCGGCGAAGCGGAACGTCTCCTCAGCCGCGCGCCCGGCCTCGCCGCCCATGGAGTCACGGAAGGCGGCCGCGATCAGGCTGAGGGCCACGCTGAGGACCAGTGTGGCGGCCGCTTCGACCAGGAGCAGGGCGCGGAGCACTCCGACCATCGGCACGCGACGAGCGGCGTCCACGGACGCGACGTAGGGGACGGTGGCGGTGCGGGCGGCATTCATCACGCCAAGTCTTCGTTCGGTGGACATTGGTGAACAGGTCGGAATGCCGTGAGCGCGCCTACGTCATTTGGCCAGTCGGGGCATCGGTCGTGCATGTCCACACGCATGCGAAGTTCGGAGCCCGAACCCGGGCGCTCCCGCGCGCTGGGCGAGGTCGAGACGCTGGCGTGGCTGCTCGACAACAGTATCCCGGTGCCGGGCACCGGGGGGCGGCGGTTCGGGATCGACGCGATCATTGGCCTGGTGCCGGTCGTTGGCGACGTGATCAGCGGCGGGATCGGTCTGTTCGTGGTGTGGCGCGGCTCCCGGATGGGTCTGCCGCGCGTGGTGGTGGCCCGCATGCTCGCGAATTCGGCGCTCGACCTGCTGATCGGGTCGATCCCGGTCATCGGCGACGCGTTCGACCTGTGGTTCAAGGCGAATACGCGCAACCTCGGGCTGATGCGACGCCACCTCGAACGGCCGGAGACGTCGACGCGGAACGAATGGCTCGTGGTCGGGGCGCTGATCGGCATCGTGCTGGCGATCGTCCTGTCCATTGGATGGCTCCTCGCTTCGGTCGTAAACGCGCTGGTCAGTGCGATCGGCTGACGGCATCGGTCAGGTATTGGCGCCGATGAATTCGGCCACCTCGTCCAACGCGGTGTCCAGCACGGGGCCGACGCCGTGCCCCACCCGTGGATACGTGATCAGCGTCGCGTGGGGCAGGAGGCGGACCGCCTTCCGCAGCAGGTCGATGCGCGCGAATGGGTCCGACTCGCCAGAGATGAGGAGCACCGGGCAGCCGATGCGCGGCCAGTGGGCGGTGCGCTCGACCCACGCGTCGTCGCGCCCAGGCGCGTGGAGTGGATACGAGAACAGCACGAGCGCCGCGGGCGTGAGATCGGGTGCCAGGAGTGAAGCCACCCGGCCACCGAATGACTGGCCGCCGATCACCACCGACGCCGCATCCGAGCCGATCGCGGCACGGTAGGCTGGGATCGCGCGTTCCGCCTTCGCGCGCGGCAAGGTCACGAGCTCGATCGAGAAGCCGCGCGCCTCGAGTCCGGAGGCGTGCTTCGAAAGCTGCCTGGGGTTGCCAGATGCGCCGGGAGCCAGGAGGATGCGAGTTGCAGGCATCGGCGAAGACTATCTCTCACGGGTAGGCTGTGCGCATGACCAACGAAAAGATCACCAAGTCGGACGAGGAATGGCGGGCGGAGCTCACCCCCGAACAGTTCCGCGTGCTGCGCAAAAAGGGGACCGAGGCACCATTCACCGGAGCGTACGCGGACGAGCACGGCTCCGGAATGTACCGATGTGCCGGGTGCGGCAATGAGCTGTTCGATGCCGCCACGAAGTTCGAGTCCGGCTCCGGCTGGCCGTCGTTCTACCAGCCGAAGGATCCGGCAGCCGTCGAGACAGAGACGGATCGGTCCTTCTTCACGACACGCACCGAGGTGCACTGCGCGAGATGCGGCGGGCACCTGGGCCACATCTTCGACGACGCGCGCGATCAGCCCACCGGACTGCGCTACTGCATCAACTCCGCGGCGCTGAAGCTCGACCCGAAGGACGTCGAGCCGATGGAACAGGTCTAGCGCCCGTCGGCCACCGCGCGCATCACCTTCGCGGCGGCGCGGCAGTCGTCGGCGCTCACGTCCAAGTGCGTCACGGCCCGCACGACGCGCGGACCGAACGGGTTGAGCAGCACGCCGCGCTCACCGCAGCGTTCCACGAACGTCGCCGCGTCGGGGACGCCGCTGCGCTCCACGAGCGCGAACACCACGATGTTGGTCTGGACCGTGGCGAGGTCGAGCTCGAGGTCGTCGCCGCGGAGCAGCTCGTCGGCCAGCAGGCGTGCGTTGGCGTGATCGTCGGCCAGGCGGTCGACATTGTGAGCGAGCGCGTATGAGCCGGCCGCCGCCAGGATCCCGGCCTGGCGCATGGCCCCGCCGGCCATGCGGCGGTACCGATGTGCCTGACCGATGAGCTCCGCGGATCCGGCGAGCATGGAGCCTGCCGGCGCGCCCAGCCCCTTGCTGAGGGCCATGCTGACGAGGTCGAAACCCGCCGCCAGCTCCGCGGCCGGCTGGCCACTGGCGATCGCCGCATTGAGCAGCCTGGCGCCGTCCAGGTAGGAGCGCAGCCCGTGGTCGCGTGCTACGGCAAGTGAGGCGCGCAGCGCATCGGCGCCGAAGACGATGCCGCCGGCGCGGTTGTGCGTGTTTTCGGCGACCAGGAGCGTCGTGGGCGGGAAGACGATATGGCCACGCGGCTTGATGGCGGCGTGAACCGCATCGGCGTCGTAGGTGCCATTGACGCCGATGATGCTGAACTGCACGCCCGCGTTGGCAGCACCCGCGCCGGTTTCGTGGAGGACGAGGTGTGCCTCGGTTGGCACCAGGATGTCGTCGCCCGGACGCGTGAGGGTGCGGAGCGCGACCTGGTTGGCCATGGTGCCGCTGGGCAGGAAGAGCGCGGCCTCGGTGCCGAGCAGCGCGGCCACCTCTGCCTGGAGACGGTTGACCGAAGGGTCCTCGCCATACTGGTCGTCGCCCACCTCGGCCTCGGCCATGGCGCGGCGCATGGCTGCGCTCGGAAGCGTGACGGTGTCCGAGCGCAGGTCGATCCGGTCGGGCATGGTGTCGATGATATCGGAGCCCGTCAGGTGGTCGGTGGTCGGTCTTCCGGGCGCCGTGGGCGCCGGACCACGGCGGGCAACGGGGCCAACGAGGGCGCGCGAGAGCCTGACGTCCCGCGCAGCCACTCGATGGCGGCCTCCACGTCCTCCACGCAGAACGGCTTGGCCATGACGGCCACGCCGGGTCCGGAGACGATGTTGATCGGCATCGACGCCAGCAGCCTGCCGGTACAGATCAGCACTCTCGGCAGCGCGAGGAGCGATGCTCGCTGGCGGGCGGGCAGCTCGAGGAATTGCGTCCCGTCGATGATCAGGCCGTCAGGGGCCTGGCCGAGGGCCAGTCGGGCCTCGAGCTCGTCGGGGGAAAGGATCTCGGCATCGGGCAGGAGTTCGCCGAAGAGGTCCCGGACGCCCGGTTCGCGGTCACTGATCCACAGCATTCCGGCCACGCGGCACCTAGAGCAAGCCGGATGCCGGATGCCCGGTGAGCTCGCCAGCCATGGAGCCAAAGATGGTCGTGTGTCGCTCGATGTCGGCGTCCGTGGCCTGCGGCGCGACGAGCGCCATGTTGTGGAACGGAGTGAGCAGCACACCACGGTTGAGCGCGTACAGATGGGTGAAGCGCTGCGTGGCGAAGTCGTCCATGGCAGCCGCCTCGGCACCGTTGTTCGGCCGGTCGGGCCCGAAGAGGTACTCCGCCCGACACCCGAGGCGCGTGACGTGCCACGGCAGCCCGGACTCGTCGATGGCGGCCTGGACCCCATCGGTCCAGCGCTCGGCCAGCGGGATGGTGTGCGCATAGGCCTCATCGGTCAACACGGATTCGAGCGTGGCGCGCATGGCGGCCATGGACAGCGCATTCCCGGCCAATGTGCCGCCGATGCCGCCGACATCGGCGTGCTCGAGCTCGATCTGGTCGGCGACCCGCTCGGCGACGGCGCCGCTGAGCCCGAAGGCGGCGGCCGGGAGACCGCCGGCGATCGGCTTGCCGATGACCAACAGGTCTGGCTCCAGGCCATCGGTGCGCGTGCAGCCGCCCGGGCCGGCGCAGATCGTGTGGGTCTCGTCGATGACAAGGAGCGTCCCGTGGCGACGGGTCAGGTCGCGCAGCGCGGCATGGTAGCCATCGGCCGGGTGGACGATTCCGATGTTCGTCATGACCGGCTCCGCCAGGACCGCGGCAACGTCGCCATGGGCGAGAGCGGCCTCCAGCGCATCCAGGTCGTTCCACTCGACCACTCGGGTCGTCAGTGCGGGATCGACGGGCGGTCCGAGGTTGCCTGCGCGGACGACGGCGTGCCCATCCCGGA